>CAYHVV010000001.1:0-36197 GCA_964360115.1 uncultured Methanosarcinales archaeon
AGCAAAAAAATGTGTTCTCTATGCTAGAGGCTAGTCTTTAGCTAAATAAGTACTATTCTTTGTCCCCGAACCCCTACGAATAGCAAAAAGTAAAGTAATGCCCCCGAGAAAGTTAATCTTGCTTTGCAAGTTATTTAATCTATGAGTTATAGCAAAAAACTACGTCAGTCCCTAAAGTGCACAGAAACGCAGTTTCTGGCATCCCAAAAATCTATGATTTTTCAGGACATCGGCAATGTAAAAACTCTTCGTCACTTCGTTCCTTGTCCTCCCCACTCCGCTCGGAAATTTGATTGACGATAATTCTAGTCCTCGCTCGTAAGTCGGCGAAACTAACAGGAATTTCCATACGTTACACCACAAACCGAAAGTTATTTATACTTATTGGTCATTTTTCTAACCATCTGGTCAAATAATTAACCAAGCGGTAAAAATGGACGAATTATTCAAAAATAACACATATAAAATACTTGAACTGTTTATAAAATTTCCAACTAAAGACTTTTCGCTTAGGGGTCTTGCTAGAGAACTTAAGCTTAGCCATGCCACCATTCTCAATTATATTAACGAGTTACAAAAATTAGGCTTCATCAAAAAGAAAGAAGTTACTCTTTATCCCACTTACTTTGCAAATACAGAAAACCAAAAGTACAAATTCTACAAGAAAAACTGGCTTATTTTCAAAATAACAGAATCGGGACTTATTGACTATATCCAAAAAGAAGCCTTACCCTCATCCATAATTCTTTTCGGAAGCGGAGCAAAAGCCACGTTTACCGAAAAAAGCGATATTGACCTATTTGTAGAATCGAATGAGGCAAAATTAAACCTCACAAAATACGAGAAAAAATTAAACCACAAAATTAACCTCTTGTTTGAGCAAAATATCAACAATCTCTCTAAAGAGTTGCGAAACAATATTTTGAATGGTGTTGTTTTGTACGGTTTCATCAAAATTAACGGAGGATAAAAATGGCAAATGAAATGAGCTGGAAAGAATGTACTGATGAAAAAATTATTACCAAAACTGTTCCTGACGAAGAAAGAGCTAATCAAATGCTTCAAATGGCGAACTTACGTTTGAAATTCTGGGATAAGAAAATTGCTGATGAATTCAGTGTTCTCAAAGTAGAAGCCTACTACGACATCATTAAAGAGCTTATCTTTGCACATCTCTACAAGAATGGTTATAATTGCACTAATCATCTCTGTCTTATTGCTTACCTTAAAGAGAAGATGACAGATTTTGACTTTGAAATTCAGAAAATAGATGAATTACTCATAGTGAGAAATGACATCAATTACAGAGGACTAATCATCAAGAAAGATTATCTTGAACGCAATGAATTGGAGTTCAAAAACATCATTAAACTACTGAAAGAAGAACTAGAGAAATAACGCCCGCCCCACGTCTAATGTTACTCTGAAATGCTCAGAAACTGCGGTTTCTGGCACGCAAGAAAAGTCGCTGCTTTTCTTCGCGAACTACGACAGCGCCTAGAAGTACCAGCAACTCAAAAACTCTTCAGCTGATGCCTTGTCCTCCCCACTCCGCTCGGTAAATCGATTAACGAAATTCTAGTCCTCGCTCGTAGGTCGGAGAAACTAACAGGAATTATATTCAATTCAGGCAGCTCGCTAGTGTCTGTCAAATAGCAGATTTTAAATAATCATATATTCTTATATCTTAATATGGAGAAAAAAATTAACAAATTTATATACTGGACGCCAAGAATTTTATCAATAATACTTGTTTTATTCTTAACAATATTTTCGTGGGATGTTTTTGATGAAAATTTAAGCTTTTGGCAAACAGTTTTAGCTTTATTAATACACAATATCCCCGCATTGCTGTTAGCAGTGATTATATGGATATCCTGGAAATATGAGATAGTTGGCGGAGTTGCTTTTATCCTCGCAGGCATAGCACATCTGGTATTTTCAATTATAAGAGAAACCCCTGATCCATGGTATATGGCTCTCGCTATATCTCTAATACTTGATGGACCAGCATTTCTTATAGGAATCTTATTCCTAGTCGGCTGGTTCAAGAAGAAAAAATAATGCGAATAGACTTACTCTTAACGCTCACGAAAAGAAAACTTAATAAACGTACAAATATATATTATTAATAAAAGAGGAACAAGAGATGGCATATCCGAATTTTCAAAACAAGCATCTTGAACAAGCACTTTTCAATCCGCAGGACTATGTTAGTTGGAAAAACTATTTGAAGAAAGATTATAAAACTGCTCCTAATAAATATATTTTCATTTACTATGGAAAAATTCTTAATCATTTTAAAAGAAATTACTCCTATAACAAAATTAAATTATACCGATTGATTACCATTTATCAACATAAGAATATAGGTATAGTCTTGATGACGGGGATAGGATCTCCTAACGCCGCAACAGTAATGGAGGAATTAATCGCTCTGGGAGGAAAAGAATTTTTGAATATTGGTTCTGCTGGCGGGTTGAAGGACTTTGGTATTTTTCTGTGCGAAAAATCAATTAGAGACGAGGGAACAAGCTACCATTACATTACCCTGGGAAAATATGCCTATCCAGATAAAGGACTTACAAACAGATTAGAAAAACAGTTAGTAAAGAATAGGATTTCTTTTCAAAAAGCAACATCTTGGACCATTGACGCCCCATATAGAGAAACAAAAGCAGAGATACAAAAATACAAAAAACAAGGAGTTGCAACTGTTGAAATGGAATCTTCCGCCCTATTTACTGTCGCTCAAGTTAGAAAAGTAAAAATCGCTTCTGCTTTTGTTGTTTCAGATATTTTAGGAGATGATAAGTGGGATCCACAATTTGATGCAAAACATGTAAATCAAAACCTTAATAAGTTATTTGATGTTGCATTAGAATGTTTATTAAAAAGATAGTGCTCACTCAAATATCCACTGCCCATCTATGGAGAAGATTGAACTCAAGTCCTACTTTTTGGATTTGCTGTGCTTCAGCCACTTCTCAGATAACTTGAAAATAACAAAAAAAATGGGCAATAATAATATGAAGTGTATGCCTAAAAACAAAAATACGAAGTCTTTAGGATAGCCTTCAAGAAAATATCTTACCTGCAATAAAACACTGACACATAAAGAAACCAATAAAGACCTGGTGAATAATTTTTTATTTCTGAATAATAAATAAGCGGTATATCCAATCACAGTTCCATAGATGATTTTATTGATGAAATAGCGCGAGGGAACAGCATACTCCGAGCTCAATCCATGTATCAAATAGTCAAATCCGGCAAAGATCAGCACTACTGCAAGAATTACAAAAAACAAAATGGAATAATAATATGTTTTATTCATTCTACTACCACTTTACCTTTCATTGAAGGATGTATACCACAATGATAATCATAAGTGCCGGGTGTATTAAAAACATGTACATACGTATTTCCCTTTGAAATAGAATCAGAATTGATTTCATCTCCGGTATCAGAAACAATAGTATGCGGCGCAGAGTCCCTATTTGTCCAAACAACACTTACTCCTTTAGATATAGTTAAAGTATTTGGATTAAAAGCGAAACCGTTTATCTCGATATCCATCTTAATTCCCAGATCTCCAGTAGATGGAGCAGCAGTTGGTTGTACTGGTGTTTTTTGCGCATAACAGCCGCTAACCGCTATAACTATTATCAAAAATCCAATAATAAATGTTTTTTTAATGTTAATCATCTCCTTTTGAAAGAATTAATAATTTATTCTATTTAAATCTGACTATTCTGCTGGTCAAGAAGTGGAGAAAATTTCAAGGGAATAGTCAGGGTCTGAACGAACCGAGGCATAGCTGAGCATGCCCTCGGTCGTTGCCGTCAAGCAACCCACGAACGAAGTGACTTGGTTTGACCAAGAGCGGTCGTGAGTGATTGACTCATTTGAATTCTTGGGCTCTGTAGAAAATCTCAAATATCAAGCAATACTTTTGCTTTCCAGCTCTGTTTGTCTTTAATTACTTCAAATTCATGCCGGGTAACTGCTTTAACATCAACTCTGGGATCATGTCGGGCTACATCTAACTTTTCGCCGTAGGCAAAACTAGCCAGAGTATAGCCGCCTTTTTTTTCTAGAATTTCGATATCAAATTTACTGAACAATAGTTGCTTGTAATCCTTGAAGAACACTAATTCTTCTAAAAAATCATGAAGTAAATTTTCAATATCCTTACTTTCCGCTAAAATTTTAATTTTCTGTTTTGCTTTCACCGAAGAAACATCAATCATGGTTTCTTCTACTGCTAAGGCACATTCTCTAAATAATTCTGGTAATGTATCTGCTCTGGCTACAAATAAAACATCCGCGGTATGATCAAAAAACTTATGGAACGGCTTCATGTTATGATTAGAAACTTCTTAGATTATATACTTTATGGCTGAAAAGGGAAAAAATTTATCAACTAAAGCGGGAATAAAGCTACCATGGGGCTTCTGGAAACCGGATTTATGACTTTTATTGACATCATCCTACATCTTGATGTTTATCTTAAAGCGGTAATTGAAACCTATCATCTTTGGACTTATGCCCTTCTGTTTGTAGTAATTTTCTGTGAAACGGGCTTGATTTTTACCCCTTTCCTCCCGGGAGATTCTCTTCTCTTTGCTGCCGGAGCTTTTGCCGCGCTGGGATCGTTAAATATTTATTTGGTCTTTTTCATAATTTTAATTGCCGCATCTTTGGGAGATTTAGTAAATTACACTGCCGGAAATTATATCGGGCCAAAAATATTCAAAAAAGATGATTCCTTGCTATTCAAAAAAAAATATTTAGTGCAAACAGAAAAATTTTATGAAAAGCATGGCTCAAAGACTATCATCGCTGCCCGGTTCATACCCATCATCAGGACCTTTGCTCCATTTATTGCCGGAATCGGAAAAATGAAAGTACTTCGGTTTATATTTTACAATATTACTGGAGCCTTGTTATGGTGCTCTTTCTTTATTTTCGGCGGATACTTTTTTGGTAATATTTCCTTTGTTAAGGAACATTTCAGCTGGGTAATCCTGGGTATAGTTGTATTATCTTTCCTTCCAGTAATAAAAGGAGTATTGCAAAGCTGGCTTAGGAGCAGACAAAACAAAAATCAATGAAAAAGTTTACTTCTTAGGAATTTACAAATCGTAAGATTAAATCAGTTTCAATTTCAACAGAAGAGGAATCAGAGATTGGAAATTTTTATAAAGAACAACATATTCATTTTTAATGATGAGAGGTAAAACATCACTGGTGTTGTTAGTAATTCTATTATTTGTAATAAGTTGTGCTCCTCAAGAACTTTCCGATGAAGAACTGGAAAAAAAGTTAAGCAATTTATCTGATCAAGAACTTCAAGAGATTGTTAATCAAGGAAATGAAAAGGGAGCAATTGCCGGCCAAGCTTATTACAACGTAAAGTATGGGGCTTCTAATCAAAAAGTCTATAATTCAGCGAAGAATATTATGAATAAAAAGATTCCTAAATCGGAAGTTCCTTTGCCAGAAAAAATAATTAATTCTCCACCAGTTTTAAACTTCATAGGCAACAAACAAATCCAGAAAGGGGATTTATTGACTTTTACAGTTAGTGCAACTGACGCTAATAATGATCCCTTAGTTTACAGTGCCCAAGTATTGCCTCTTGGTGCTAGTTTTGATGTAACCCTTCAGACTTTTAACTGGATTCCAGCTTACAATCAGGTCGGTATTAATCCGATTACGTTTAAAGTAAGTGATGGGAAAAAAGAGGATGAAGAAACAATTAACATTACCGTTTTGGATTCTGTTGTTTTAAATTCTTGTGTGCCTAAACCAAATGGTTTAGTCGGCTGGTGGGATGGAGATAATGTTAGCGGAACGACTGCCTATGATTTGGTTGGAACACACCATGGAACTTTAGCTAATGGAGCTAAAATAGGTAAAGGTATGGTGGGAAATGCTTTTGATTTTAGTGGTAATAACGGCTATGTTGGTGTTGCGCATCATACAGACTTTAATATAGATTATAGCTGGTTTATTGATGCTTGGATAATGCCTTTATCATACCCTGCTCCCGGAAAAAGAGGAGCCATATTGATGAAATGGGTTGATGGTGGAGAAAACAAGGCCTTGGAGATTGGTTCTGATGGAAAAGTGTTTGTTACACTTGTAAATGTGCAAAAACAATCTGCTCAAGTATATTCAACTACTAATCTATTAATGAATCGGTTTACTTTCGTAGCTGCAAGTTATAATGGAACAGCTTTAAACTTATATATTAATGGTCAGCTTGATAACAGTCTTCCTTTATCAATAGATGTTTCAGACTCTTATGGAACTTTTTATATGGGAAATCATCCAACAAGAGGTTCAGAATTTGTTCCTTTTGATGGCTTGATTGACGAAGTTGAATGGAGTAAAGAAGTTCCAACAGAACAGAAAATACTGGAATTATTTTCTTCTACTAGTAAAGGGAAATGTAAATAAGGTGTTAACTTTATTTATTTAATAACTGGGATATTGCAAAGCTGGCTTCGAAAAACCTAAAATAGTCTAACAGAAGAACGTCAAGAATAGTAACTAATACCACAATCCTTTTAAATTCTAATATTCTACCTTCTGGCATGGCTAAGAAAGCAGTTAAACCAACAAAAGGACGACAACCAACAAGAAGTACAAATCTGTCATCTCGTTCAGTAAAAGCAGCAAAGAAGAAGCTTCCTGAGACGGAAGAGAATGATGATGAAGAGCTGGAAGTATCTCCGGCTGAAGAACAAGGGATTCTAGCAGACGAAACTTCTGAGGAGCATGAATTAGCGATAGATTTAGGCGATGAAGATGAAGATGTTTATACTGAAGAAGGAAGAAAAAAACTGGAAGAAGATGATGAAATCGCACCTTGGGAAGAAGGAGTCATGGAAGGAGCTGCTGGTTTAGGGCAATTAGGAAAAGACGCGCTTACTGGAAAACCGTTGATGGATACGGATGAAGTTATCGAGATGGAACTAGATGGGCAATTGTACCGCTTTGTTTCTGAAAAGAATGCCATTAAGTTCCGGGAAAAGATGACGAAGAAGAAAAGTAAGAAAGGAAAAGATTAGGATTTCTTTTATGGGAATACAAGGAGAAATTTATAATGTTCTTGGTTTGAAAATACCCGCAACACGGTTAGAGGATAGGCTTTATGATGTTTGTGGAAAGAGAGTTTCAGATTGGAAATTTAAAGGAGAAAAAGATTTTGAAAGCTGTATAAAATACCCTGATTTAGATAATCCCGAATTAAGCATTAGAATTATGGGGCATAATGCTTCTGATGATTTGATGGGGCGCCATTTTGAGAGGAATGCTCTGGTTGGATATGCAATAGCAAATGAAAGTTATCAAGATAACGCAACAGCATTGCCTCCGCAAAGAAAAATAGATGCATTAAAACCAAGATTAGTAAAAGAAATTAAAGAAAAATTAGGATATGATGCTCAAGTTGGAGATCTTGAAATCTTCTTAGTGTTTGATTGGTTGCAAGGATCCGATTGAAATTTGTGCCAACTTTTTAATTCAAAACATTTTCTTTCTGCTTTTCTCTCCTTTCAACTTCCTCTTCAAAGTATTTTTAGCGCTCTCAACTGTTTTAAGCAGGGACTAAACCAAAAGGTTTAAATAACTAGTAAGATATATCTTACTTACATGGAAATAGCATTAACAAAAATGAGTTCGAAAGGACAGATTGTCATCCCTTCACAGCTTCGAGAAGATATGAAAGAAGGAGAACAGTTAATTATTATCAGGAACGACCACCAACTTATTCTCAAAAAAGTAAGTGGGATGGATAAGAACCTGAAAGAAGATCTTGTGTTCGCCAAACGAACAGAAGAGGCATGGGAACGCTATGAACGTGGCGAATTTAAGACTAGCACTGCTAAAGACTTCTTGAAAGATCTTGAGAGATGGTAGTTGAGACAGTTGATAGAGATTCGTACTTCGAGAAGCTTTTTTCTAAGTTAGATTCTAACCAAAAAGAGAAAGTCAAGACGCAGATTCGTAAGATTATTGAGAATCCAGAAATAGGGAAACCGATGCGGTATGCTCGAAAGGGAACACGAGAAGTGTATCTCAAATCTTTTCGACTTTCTTATACATATATTCCAGAAGAAAACAAGGTTATATTCTTAGACTTGTACCATAAAGACGAGCAATAAGCGCCCTAGCTCAAATTCCGTTTTAACAACAATGAAAAGAAAAAATAATTGAAAGTAAAATTCAAAACATTTTCTTTCTGCTTTTCTCTCCTTTCAACTTTCTCTTCAAAGCATTTTTAGCGCTCTCAAAGGTCTTGTGTAAAGCAGTTTCAATACGCCAGTCGTACTCGGTAACAGTAATAATTTGTCCAGGAGCATCAACACGTAAGGAAATTGAATATTTGCGTTCACGTCCGCTTTTGGTGTGATCTTTGATGTGTACTACCATAGAAAAATCATCTTGGATTTCCCGCTGCAGTTTGAAAGCTTCATTGGAAGCGATTTTCTGTACTGCTTCTTTCTGATGAGCCAATAGGCCGACATCATTCAATCCAATAAAGCGGATATTGAAATTTTCTGGAATCTCTAAACTGCTGACTAAACGCAGTACATTCTTCAAAGTAAGCAGACCTTCAAATTTATTTCCTTCCATGACAATAGCGCTGGTCACATTGTTTTTAACCATCAGATTCACGGCTTCAGACAAAGAAGCTTTCTTGCTGACTGTAACCATATTTTGATTAGTGCTGAAAGACTTAATTGGCAACATGGACAAGTTCGGCCGATCAGCTTCTGAACTTTTAGAACCACCTCGCATCTTATCAAACTTGGAAGAAAATTCGCGGTTAGGCGCCCAAGCCAGGTATTTCTGCAATAAATCGCGGAAACTAATTATTCCATACAATTCTTTCCCGTCGAAAATAGGGACTTGATCTGCTCTGGCTTCATACATTAATTCTGCTGCTTTGCTGACCGGATCATCTTTTTCAAGTTTTTCTCCTTTCACCAGTTTGACATCGGCGATAGAAAATGATTTTGTTTCTGGGAGATCTGCAGCTAATTTTGCTAAATCCAACGCAGAAAGAACACCAATAATTTTTTTATTGCTTTCCACGGGCACGAAATCGCTGTCGGCCTTGAATAAGGCATATGCTGTTTCTATGACATCGGCATGTTCATTCACTAAAGGAGCGCGATGGATAAAATTGCTTATCTTTGCTTTAGAGACATCTAACCTAAAACGCAGCAGCCCTTTTTTCTCTATGACGCCTAGATATTTTTCTTTTTTAAAAATCAAGCCGTGGCGCTCTTCAAATTTGCGCAGCTGCCCAATCATTTCTGAAACTACCTGTTCAGAATCAAACGATAGAAATTCAGATTTTATTGCTGGAGTAATTTCCATGTCATCCACCTCAAGCTCTAAGAAGAACTTCCATTATTTAAATCTGACTATTTTGCTGATTAAGAAGCGGAGAAAATTTCAATGGGATAGTTAGGGTTTGAACGAACCGATTACATCAGCTTTTTCTTAGAATGGGTCACTAAGTACTTAAACATCATCGGGGAAATAAGCGTAGTAAATAAGGCCATCACGACTAATGCAGTGAAAATAGCCGGAGTGATTATTCCTGCAGTCAAAGCCAGAGTAGCGATACCTAATTCTACGTCTCCTTTTGGAGTTAACCCCCAGCCGATCATCATTCCTTCGCGGAAAGTTCCTTTATTCAACATAATTGCGATAGTAGTCCCTCCGACTGTACCTAACAAAGCAATAATTATGAGAATCACCACAAAAAAAGCATTAGCGCTAATAGTCCCTAAGTCCGTGTTTAAGCCGACCCAGACAAAAAATAAAGGGATCAAAAAACCAAAAGAAAGGATATGGATAGATCTGGCGATGTCATGTTCTTCCCAATCAGGGATATGTACATCTTTGAAAATGGTTTGCCGTACAATCATGCCCGCAATCATGGCGCCAATGATAGAACCAATGCCGAACAATTCTGAAAGTGAAGCAAAAAGCAAAACAATCAATAAAGAACCGGTAAATCTGGCCGTGCTTGATTTTTCTTTGTCAAATAATTTCAAGGTGTAAGGGATAAACCAAATTCTTGCTGCCATTACTAAAACTACAAAGAAGAATAAGCCTAATGCCAGATTAATATGTGAAACATCAGTGATAGTTAGCTGGAAGACAGAAAGCAAGATACTTACTAGGATCAATTCGATAATATCATCTACGGCGCCGGCACTGATGATGGTGTTGCCCAACTTTGATTTTACCAACTTCAATTCTTCCATCATTCCTAATGAGATTGATTGAGCGCTGACAGAGAGAGCCACGCCAATGATAAGACTAACGATAGTGTTGAATTCAAAGACGTATTTCATGACCACAAAACCAATAACCAAAGGCAAGGTAGTATTAACAAAAGATATAGACAAGGACTTAGTGATGTTTTTCTTAAAAACGGAAAAATTAGTTTCCAATCCGACATAATAAAACAACAGAATTATCCCGAGATTGGCTAAAAAAGAAAGCACATTGGTATTCTCTTGATTAAATAAAACGGTTTTAAACACAGTTATACTTAAAATAAGGCCTGCCCCAACCTGGCCAACTACCCGAGGAATTCCCAAGAACCTTTTCAAGACTTCCGAAATAATATAAGCTAGCAAAAGAGCAACTAAAATCATTACGAACGGAGACACCATCTTTTGAGAGAAGGATTGTTTTAGTCTTTTTTAACGTTTCTAAAAATAAGCTCATCAAAATAGTAGATAGTGTTATACCTTGCTCTTGAATGATAAAAATGTTCAAGCGTTATTGATGGAGAAGTTGAAAAGTTAGGGTATTGATTTAACACTATAAAAGAAGCGAAAGATTTATAATTAATTGCAGTTTACAGATAGTAAGGTAGAATTAACAGTGGGTGAAGAGATGAAAAAAGAGGTGTGAAAAATGAGAGCAAAAGAAGGAAGGATAGGTGTTAAACATGAACGAAGCATTAAAAGCAATTTTACAAACAATGTTGAGTAAGAGGTGTATAGGAGGAAAACATACTCCTGAAGAAAAGTTAATCAGGTCAAAGACAAAATGGCTTGAAGCGGATAAAGTGCGAGAATTTGAGAAGGGATATAAGCAAATCGTGAATGAAGGGATTATTCTTCGTTCAAAGAAAATGACCGGAAAAGGATCTGATTGGCACGTGAGTTTGAATCCAAGAACATTAAGAGAATTGTATGATAAGTTGCGATAATTTGGATAGAAGAAGAAATGAAGGGTGAATGAAAAATGAGACAAAGCGAAACGGGAGCATTCTGTGAAACCTATGGTGCTACCATAGAAAATCAAGTATTAGAATACTTGTTAGAAAATCAGGATTTAGACCTAGCAGTAGGTGACATGGCAAAAGAACTAGATATAAGCAGGCCAAAAGCATACGACGTAACTGAAGATTTTGAAAAGAAAGGATACTTGGTAAAATCAAGAGTGGTGGGAAAAACACAGCTGTATAAACTGAATAAAGCTAACATACGAGTAAAGATATTTTTACGAAACTTTGCTGAGTGTTTGCAGTTGGTTATCGATGAGCACAGTGGAAAGAAACCAACAGTAAATGCTCCCATGAGTATCGGAATAGCAGCAGCAAAACCATTTTGATTTATTTCTATTCGCTTTTGAGTGATAGAAGGAAAAATCAGATTGTATGCCATCGATTTTGATCAGGCAGTGAGTTAAGATTTAACAAACGATAATACGAATACTTAACCATTGAAAAACGTCTTCTTGGCCATAGAAAATATTAAATAAGACCATGTGGCCGAGCAAGGTATGGCAACCTCGGCTCGATCTGAAAAAGCAGGACTTCTTCCCGGCACTTTAATGCATATAGGGGAATCTAAGAAACATATGCCTAAGATTTCCATTCTCGATTATGATTCCGCCAAGTTTCAAGAAAAAATAGTCAAGCACGTTGAAGAATGTTTTCCGTTCCGCTGGAAAAAAAGCATCACTTGGATTAACATTGACGGGATACATGATCCCAAAATCATCCAGGATATTGGAAAGCATTTCGGTTTCCACTCCCTTCTTCTGGAAGACATCATGAACAATGAGCAGCGGCCCAAGATTGAAACATTTGAAGATCATATTTTTATTATTCTAAAGATGCTTTCTTATGCTAAAAAAGAAGTAGCTACTGAACAGATAAGCATTCTCATCGGGAAAAATTTTGTAATTTCTTTCCAGGAAAGTGAAGGAGACATCTTTGATCCCATCAGGAAACGGATAAGAGACAACAAAGGGAAATTACGTAAACGCGGTTCAGATTATCTGGCCTATTCATTGATTGATGCCATTGTTGATCACTATTTTGCAGTTTTGGAAAAACTGGAAGAACAGATAGAAGAAGCAGAAGAATCCATCAACCGGCCCACTGCAGAGACTATCAAAATAATGCATCAACTTAAACGACAAACTATTTCTTTGCAACGGTCCATTTGGCCTTTGCGGGAAGTAGTCAGCGGCATGATGCGTTCAGAATCTGCAATTCTTAAGAAAACTACAGCCATCTATTTGCGGGACGTCTATGATCACACTATTCAGATCATGGATACCATCGAAACATTTCGCGATATTCTTGCGGGCATGATGGAGGTATACTTATTCAGTGTCAGCAACAGAACCAACGAAATCATGAAAGTCTTAACTATTATTGGAACTATTTTTATCCCCCTTACTTTTATAACAGGAGTTTACGGAATGAACTTTAGTTTCATGCCACCATTGACTTGGAAATACGGTTATTATACCGTTATGATTGGGATGCTGATTATAATTATTTTCTTACTATTATATTTCCGCAAAAGAAAGTGGATCTAGGAAATCAAAGGCATTGCTCAGTAATGAGCGTAATATTTTTAAAGCCGGCATGAAAATAGACTTTACCATCAATGTGGGTAGTTGCTTACCTGAAGATGGCGAATAAACACAAAAACAAATTAGAAACAATGGAGGCAAAATACAATGTCGTTATACAAATACGTACGTGAAGCGTGGAGAAAACCACAACTAAATCATGAATTATGGCGAGAACGTCTTCTCAGCTGGAAACAAGAATCAGTAACCACAAAAATCGAACATCCCACTCGATTAGATAGAGCGAGATCACTGGGATACAAAGCTAAACAAGGATATATATTGGTCCGTCAACGAGTTACTCGGGGAGGACACACCCGGCCAAAAATAAAAGGCGGTAGAAGGCCTAAACGCTTTGGAACTAGACTTACTTTACATAAGAGCTATCAAGTAATCGCAGAAGAAAGGGCTCAGAAGAAATATGAAAACTTAGTAGTCCTTAATTCCTATTGGGTTGCCCAGAATGGAGAATATTACTGGTATGAAATCATCTTGGTTGATCCAGATCATCCGGTAATCAAGTCTGATCCAAAAATCAATTGGATTTCTGCCCAGAAGAACAGAAGCAGAGCATTCCATGGAATTACTTCAGCTGGAAAGAAATCACGCGGTATGGGCGGCAAGGGAAAAGGGCATGAAAAAGCCAGGCCAAGCCGAAGAGCGCATTTGAGAACCCAGTAAGCGCGTTTTTTAATTCTTTTTTTTATTCTTTTATTTTCTCTGATTTTCTTTAAAATTTAAGTTCATTTTACGCAAATCTTTATATAGGTAGATTTCTTCATTCAGATTGATGTCAAAAAGAGGACAAGTAACGATTTTTATAATCATAGGTTTGCTAATCCTAATTATAACTGCAGGAATAATTTATGTTTCTAATACCACAGTTACGGAAGAGCTTAAGATTGAAGAAACTAGCCCGTTTAAGGCAGACTTTTTTGTTTCTTTTGTAGACAACTGTTTAGAAAAAAGTGTCATTGATGGGATGTACTTAGTTTTTTCACAGGGAGGTTATTATGAATTTACTCCGGAACCTGAACTGTTTGATCAGGTAGATGAACAAATAATTTCATTTCCCCCTAGTTTAGGAATTAATGTTTTTGCAGTAGAAGGTGAGAAAGAAGTAGAAAGTGAAAAAGAGGCTTTGCAAGTTCCAGTGTATTTCCAAAATACTAAAGCTAATCTGCCTGCCATTACTAGCATAGAAAGAGAAGTAGGAAAAGCTTCAAGAAGTTTTTTTCTTTCCTGCATAAATGGTTTTGAAAGTTTTAAAAAAGAAAATTATAATATAGATGCCGGCAGCCCTGAGATTAAAGTTGCTTTTGCTGAAAAAATGTTAGTAGAGTTAAATTACCCCTTAAAAATAACTGGCGGCAGTAAAATCGCTGAACTTGAAACCTTTTCTACCGCCATTAACTTTAATTTTAAAGATAAATATGAAGTGATTAAAGAATATTTAAAAAAACAGGAAGAAGAACCAAATTATTTTTTAATGGGTGAACTCTCTTCTTATGCTTATGAAAAAGATTTTGGTTTCGGATTTAAGCAGTTTGGCGATTCCGGAGCAGAAGTGTTAGTTGATTTTTCTTATGATGAAGAATTAAAACCGGAACCTCTGATTTACAGTTTCATTCTTTATTTTAATTGGACTGAACCAGTAGAGGAAGCCGAGTTATCTGGAGAAGAAGATGCAATCATCAATTTGGAAAGTATCCCTGCCTGGAACATCGATCAACCGGGCATTCATACTTACCAAGTGAAAGCTCTGGGAGAAGGTCTTACTTTCCATACTGATCCAAGAAGTCTGTCCATCGATCCTAAAACTGGACTAGTGACGATAGACACGAATGAATTCCCCAACGATGAATATTTATATTATGTTTTAGTTAGTGACCAATACGGACACGAAACTGTCGGGCCGATGTTCGTTAATGTAAATGTTAATGGCGGAACTTTGCCGATTATCAAGAAGATAGCCAAGCAGACAGCAAAAATAGGAGAAGAATTTAATTATAAAATCGAAGTATTAAATGCCGGAAAAAACGTCGAGAATATTTTATCGTTCACTACTGATTCCTACTTGTTCGACCTGGATAAAAAAACGGGAGAGATCAAATTTATTCCTCAGCCAGAAGATAAAGGTCTTCATTCTGTCCGGGTAGATGTAGAGAACGAATTCGGGAAGACTTGGCAGAGATGGGAATTGGAAATAAAATGATCAGCAGACAAAATAAACAAAATATTGGCACTAAAGATACCAAGATAAATTATTTTGTGTCTCTAATGGTCTTGGTCTTAATGTGCACCTTTATTATTCTAGGTGTCTCCGCAGAAGATAATATCAATAATATTGATTGGAATAATCCGGAACAATTCAATGCTAATTTTGAAAATGATCCCGTAGCTGCATTTTCTAACAATCCTGAAATGGTCTGGAACAAAATAGAAAATAATCCTCTCCTGCTTGCAGATAATGAACAAGTCATGATCGCGGCATTCAACAATAATCAGGATAGGTTCTGGAGTCTTGTAAGTGTAAAAGGCAGCGATGTAATGAAAAACCAACCATTATGGGATTTCGCATTTAAGCAGGACCGGTTAAAAGCTGCAGGGGTAATAGAGAATAATCCGCACATCTTAGATGACTCTGTCCTTCTAGAAAAATTTGACTTAGAAATTTCTTCTCAGGAACTAAGAAACGGCAAAACCGGAGTAGAGATTATCAATGAAAATCCTAAAGCAAAGAAAACCTGGCTTGAAAAAAAATATGACTTGTTTACGGAAGATATCATTGAAACAGGGGGAAAAATCAAGAACGCTGACATTCTCAAATACGATGGAAATAAAATCACTACCGGCGGCGCTGGCGGAGGAAAATTTACAGTTAAGGATGTCAAAGGAGCGAAAATCTTAACGGACGGTTCTTTGGAATTCAAAAATGCGGTAATCAAAGCTACCAAAAGTTTTTCTTTAAAAACAGATGAATACGGAAATGATTATTATGGGATGGAAGCCGGAGAAGTTTATCTGGATGAGACGGTTAAGACATTCTCGTTAAAAATAAAAGATGGAAAAGTGTTCTCTTCAGGAAAAGGCTTGATAACTTATGATTGTTCTGATTGCGCTTTTGAAAAAGGGACAAGAATGGGCCAGTTTATCAAGTCAGAAGAGACTGGAGATCTGATTACCGGTAAGTTTAAGCGCATAGGTCACTATCAGTTAGATTATACTTATCAAGCTGCAGTTGCCATGGAAGTAGATGGCGGAATATTTCAACAAGACGGTTCTAATCCGGAAGAGATGATCATTCTCGGAAAAACTAAATTGGTTAAGAAAGAAATAATTTTCGGCGATCCAAATAAAAATTATAAAACAACCCTGCCTGGAGACGGAACGATTATTAATATCGAAGGACCTAATACTGTTTATTATACCGAAAAAAAGAGCCGTGATGCTGCAACATTTTGTCCGAAAGATTTTGCTTGCATAGTTAATGTTCCCGGCCAGGAATACGGGGGAGCGTATCAGGAAAGATTAGCTTTCTTAAACGTGCAGGAAAATGATAAGATTTCTGTGAAAACTCCGGTTTATTATAATCGGGTTGAAGTTCTTGACCAAGTAGGCGGAGAAGTTACTTTTGCTTCCGTTAATAAAAGAAGCGGAACGGTCTTAGGAGAAATAAAATCTGTTGCCGGAGAGAAACCAAAATTGGTTCGAGGCAGGCTGGAAGAAATAAAATCCGGAAGGTTTGATGTATTGGATAGTACGGATCCATATGAACCGCCGTTACTGCATCATTGGTCATCAAAAAAATTCCAGAAAGATCAGATTTATTTTATGAATAAGCGGGATCATTTTGCAACCTGCACTTACGGTGTTGATTGTGAAGAAGTGTTTGCAAAGGAATTCGGAAAAGTAATCGTACCAAAAGACAGAACTAAAAAGATTTCAACGACCATAATCGTTTCCGGCGATAACGCTAACACTCCCTTAAGCATGTTAAGTTACTGCCAAAAAGAAGGGTGTTACATCGTCAACAGCAGAGATTCACCGCCGACAACTAAAAGCAGCAAGCTGGTTGTAACCGGGCATCATAATGCCGGTTCTGATTATGTCTGGAGAGATCCTCCTGAAGTATTTAAAAAACATAACCCTATAGATAAACTTTACTTCAGCCCGGTTGAAGGAGGTTCACCTTTCGATTCGCTTCCTACGTCCAGCGCGGATGCGCAAAATCCGGTTGATTACGTTGCGTTCAGCGCCTGCAACACCGCAAACTCTTTTGATTCACCAGATTTCGGGATTCTTCAGAAAAAATATCCTGACTTAAAAATCGTCCAGGGATGGAAAAATAAAGCGCCATTGCATGAAGCTATAAGTGATCTGCCTACAGGTATAGAAGAGATGGAAAAGCTGGCTCAGGGAAGCATAGTTAAAAACAAATACGGGGACAAAATAGGCGGTGAAAAATCTTGGTACATCAAACAGGCCGATGGGACTTGGAAATGGACTAATGGCCGGGTAAATCCTCAACCCTTGGGTTCATCAAGTGAATTTTATGAAAATGTTTAGGAAGAGATTTATAGAGAAGTTTGAATAATTCATAAAACTTCTCTAAGAGACTGTGAAATGGCGGAATTTTCCCCTTAAATAAAATTTACTATTATCAAAAATTCCTTTTTTCAAAGTTCTCTATGGATAAATTCTTAGATTAGATCAGGCCAAAATGGGGTTAACCCTCGGGTCGTTCGTTCAGACCCTGACTATTCCCTTGACATTTTCTCCGCTTCTTAACCAGCAAAATAGTCAGATTTAAATACATTTTAATCTTATTTCCTTCTGATGTCAAAAAGAGGACAAGTAACAATCTTTTTAGTAGTGGGTATAGTCATTTTACTCTTAGCAGCGTTGTTCTTTTACCTCTTCGGCCAGATGAAAGAAGCGCCGTTGCAAGTGGAAGCAAAGGAAACCGGAGAAGCGCCCAGTACGCGAGGAGCTTTACAAATATATGTTGAAAATTGTATCGAAAAAACCATTGATCCAGCAACATATTTACTAGCACTGCAGGGCGGGATAATTTATCCGGATGAAAGTAACAAAATTCTGCTAACTGATTATGGCGTTGTTAATTATGCCTGGTTGAATGGTGCGCAAGGAATTTCCCGCGCTAAAATGGAAGAAGATCTTGCAGCATATTTGGAAGAATATATTCCTTCGTGTTTAGGTAATTTTGAAACATTTGTCACTCAAAACATTTTAGTTGAATCGGATTTTAATAATGTTCAAGCAAAGATTTCTATTAAGGAAAATACCATCAATGCAAACTTAGATCTGCCGCTTAAAGTAAATCTAGCTGATGGAGATAAATTGGAATTAGATCATTTTTCAGCAATGGTGCGTAGCAGCTTAGGTAAAATGCTTACTTCTATTGAAAAATTAAAGTTTCCAATTATAACCCCTTCCGATTTGGTTAACCTTCCGTACCAATCAACGATATTCCCCTTTGATGAAGCAGTTACCATTTACTCACTAACTGAAGAGAATCAAGAAACTCCGTTATCATTTATGTTTGCAGTTCGTAATGATCTTCCCGAGAATAAAGCTCCTTCATTGCATTATATTGCTGACAAGACTTTTCGCGTAGGAGACGTATGGAAAGAAGTATTGACTGCAGAAGACCCTACCAATGACTTGTTAGAATTTTCTTCTGATTCCAGTTTATTTCCCATTCAAAAAGATGGAACCATTGACGTACAGATAACTCAAGCAGGAGAATTTGAAGTTACTTTTAGCGTTAATGATCATCAGGCCGGGGAAGATGAACAACTAGTTACAGTTACAGTGGTGAATAAAGAATGAAACCAGTAACTAGAAAAACTATTGTTATGGGGTGTGTTTTTCTCTTCCTAGCGAGTCTTTTTGCTGTTGCCCAGGAGTTTCCAGAAACGAATAACCCGCAGGGGCAATCTCCTTATGATCAATTTTCCAGCAATCCGAATTTATGGACCACGGATAATTTCAATAAGCTCAGTCCAGCAGATCAAGGACAATTTTTAGCAACTAATTACCGCGCAGATTTGGCGCTGGAATATTACAAAAATCAAAATAACGTCGGCTTGAATAAGATAGTAGATTTAAAATATTTTGCGGATAAAAATAACTTAGGGAAAAATCCAGCTGCTGATGATAAATTTTATTCGAGCACTTATACCACTGCAACGCTGACGAGCTTGCGTGATTTCCTGCAGACAGGACTGGAACAGAAAGAGGCTGCTGCACAATATTTCACTCAAAAGTTCAATACTCCTTATACCTTTGAAGAAGTAGATGAAGATTTTCAATATGATGCTCAAGCAGGAACATTGACCAATGGTAAGAAAACTATCAGTTTAAGTGAGTTCAAAGGTGATTCAGCTATCCAAGGGATTATTTCTATCGCAGACGGGTTTAAAATTATCCGGAAAGAAGAACAAGAAACACAGGAAATTTCCGTGCAGGGTGATGGAGAGAGAAAAATTCAATATGATGCCCAGAAAGGAAATTTATTATTCAGAGACACACAGGGAAAAGAACAAAGCTTTGATATCACTGCTGCAGAACCAGTTCATCTCGATTTTTATCAGGATGGAACTTTAGAGATAGAAGGGCCTGTTTCGGGAACAGTTAATCTTGATAACGAACATAAGTTCGCAGAATTCAGAAACAGACAGGGAAAATTAGTTATCTATTTCAACGGCGACTTTGAATCAAGAGATGCATTAATAAAAACAGCAAAACTCTACCTCAATGGACGATTTGAATATAATAAAGAAAAAAACAAAGTAGATGCTTACGATGTGATGAGCAATGATAGAAAAACTATCATTGTTGACAAAGATTCACGCGTAGGTGCAAAGACACAGGGACAGATTAAAGGAAAAAGTACTTTAGAGATATATCTTTCTAAAGTTTCCGAACACTCAGAATATTTTGTCAAACCTGGTGCAGCTGAAGAACAGCCGACCGTACAAGAAGTCATTGACAACTTACAGAAGGTTAGACCACCACAAGGAGACGTTGGAAATAACGCAGAAGTATTCATCAGGAAAAATGCTGAAACTGGAAAAACAATTATTACTTCAAAAGGAAAAGTAGAGATTGGTTTTTATGATGTTGTGAGCGGAAGCATTTCGCGTTCTGAAACTGAGCCGCACTTTATAGGTGTAAACGGAATTTCTGAGTTTGATTATTTAGGTGCGCCACAGAAACAAATAAACATTCGAGGAAAAGCAGTGTACTCGGATGAACAGTACAGCCAGATTGATACACAACAAAATGGCGCTTCTCTCAAGATAATAAAGAATGATTTTGATGATGTTATCCATTCAGGATGTTTTGATTGTGAAACTGGATCAACTGCGCTAAGCATAGGCAAACAAGTTGCGACGGCATTACAACAAGGAGATACGTTTACTGAACCTCAGTTTAAAACAATTAGCATCTCTGCAACAGTTAAAGATAAAGGCCTCGAATATGATTGGGATACGTTTCTTAACAATATGGGTTCTCTTGCAGGCTCAAAAACAGAGGGACAACAAATAATTTTAGGAAAAAATTTACTATTGAAAAGTATAACCTGTGAAGGTACAAAACAGTGTGATTTCATGCTGGCCAGAGATCAGCAATCAGGAGTAACTTCTGCTTTTTATGAAGTATACGACCCAGAGACAAATAAAGCAGGTAGAAGAGTTACTATTCCAACTAATATCGGTGAAACCATGGGTAAAGTGACCCTACTCACTTCTACTGAGAATTTACAAAAACTACAACAGATTCAAACCTTAATTGAACAACGAAGATATGGGGAAGTTTCAAATTTATTAAAAAATGAACCGTTTGAAGAAGATCCTGCTTTGCGCCAGCATCTTCTGAAAACTACGGGAATTGATCTACAACAATTAAATAATCCAGAATACACTCAAAAGCTCAATGAGATAAATAATTATTATTCTGATGCACACACAAAAATAAAGACATTACGGGATAGTTATGGAATTAATCTAGATGAAAAAGGTGTGCCTGTATCGACAGAAGATCAGCAAAAACTGAACGAAATCTTAAACAAAAAACGCAGTGGGAATGAAATAGCCGCATTTGACTTATACAGCGGAGCAAGAGTTGATTTAGCCCGAGCAGAGAATGAGCAAGTAGAAGCAATGCATCAATCCTGCGCTGGAAATGCGTATTGCCCCGTAGGAGATGAAGATGTCAAAGCCGCTCAGCAGAAAGTAATTAATGAAGTTCTAAGAAGAGAAAAATCTCCAGAGGGAATCCAATGGCGGCAAAACTTCGAACTGCAGAAGGAACAAAAAGAACAGCAGAAAGAAGTAGAACTATTAGCCGATAAATTAGCTGATGCTCAGAAATTAGGTAAAAAAAGAGATGCTACTGAACGTACCTTGACACGTGATCAAGCAGTTCTTGCTAAAACTATTCAAGATCTAAATGAGCAGGAAGCAAAAGTACTGAGACTTGAACAAGAACGGAAAGAGAAGGAAAAAAGTATTCAGTTCAGAGATGTTTTGAATGTTGTATTTACGCTAGGCGAAGGAATTGAACAAGATTTAGATTTGCAGAGAAGTGCTGAAGAATTAGCAAAGAAAGAACTTACCACGCTGGAACTACAGGAATTTAGTTTACAAACTAGGATTAAAAACGGAAAGGAAGGCCTTAAAAAAATAAATGAAGATATCAACGATCTCACTCTCAATTTCAAAGAACCCACCTCTAAATTAGCATTATTAAGCGCCTCTGGCGATGATGAAACCGTCGGCATGATGATACATAATTCTGACTTGCCTTCGGCTAAGAAGGATGAATTATACCAAACTTACCTTGGTTCTGATGTAAGCAAGCGCCTTAAAGAAATTAGCGCGGATCAGTCTGTTTCGAATTATGACGAAAAACAAAAACAAATGCTTGACATTATCGGCACCGGAAAAATGACACTTAAACGAGCGCAAAATTATGCTGAGCAATACGGTGATATCGGCGGATCAAAAGTAGTTTTAGATCATGTTAAAGCTACTAGACCTGATTTGGTTGATACACCAGAATGGAGAACGGCGCAAAATGCTTATGATGCGGCAGTCGATAACCAAATAGCAGAGTTACGACAGGTTGCAGAACAAAATCTTCGGGAAAAAATGAAACTCAGTGATGGAACAGAGTCCAGCATTTTTGGTGATAAAAATTCTATTGCTGATTGGACTTTATCTAAGTTGGGTGCCGCGGCTGAAAGCGTGGGTTCAGGAATACGTTCTGCGAGTTTTAATGCTGTTGCCGGAACACTCGCAGTCGCGGGAGGAGCTTCTTATTTAGTCGGCGCGGAAGAAACAGGAACCAATTTATTAGATACAGCGACGGCATTGCATACTTTTGATGATGTGAAGAAGCAGCAAGCAAATGCAGAATTAAGATTACTGGATCAGCAAATAAAATCCTACGACAAAGTGCAGGAAATAATTGCAAATGCTCGTCTAAGTGGGAAAGAACCAGATACTGCACTTATCCAGAATGCATTTAGAACCCAAGCACCAATTACTAATTTAGCAAAACAAATGGAAGGAAAGGAATTAACGGTAGATGACCAAGCGCAAGCAGCATTGTATAATGTTGAACAATCCGCATTGGTTGCTGGCGGAGATGAATTAGTAAAGAATCAATATATCGCCATTCGAGAAGAGTTTGCTGGTAAAAGCGAGGTTGCAGATATAGCAAAAGAAAGAGTACTTAAAGCGGAACAACGTGCAGAAGGTTCCTTCTTAACTAACGAACAACTTGGCCTTTATGGAGATGCGTTGATTGATGTTTCTGTTGATGTAACAAATATCATTCCCGGGGTTGTTTTTGTCAAAGCCGGCAAAGCAGTTGCAAAGTTTGCTGAAGTTACTAAGATTGCTGGAGCTGCCTCTAAAATAGGTCATGCGATAGATGTTGTTAAAGATGCAGGTAAATTATTAACTGTATCAAAAGATGCGCGATTGGCTTTGAAAGCAGCAAAGGCAGAATTGTATGCGGCGCAAGTAACTAAAGGGTTAACTGCTGTAGAAAGAACTGCAGAGATTGCTCGAGCAGAACAGAAAATAAACTTGGCTAGGCAAGCTGTTGAAGGAGAATATCGTGCCAGTAAGGTTGGTCGAGTAACAAATGTATTATCTACGCCTGTCTCTTCTGATCTTAGAGCCATAGAAAAATTAAAGTTGGCGACTCAAGATGAACAGTTCAAAGCGGCGCAACAGTTACAGGCCGCCAGAACAGCAGAAGAAGTGCAAACCGCTCAGGAGGCATATAAAGTTGCTACACAAAGAGTCAGTGATATTGAAAAAACAAAAGAAGCATATTCTTTAGCGGGTTCATATACAGGTGGTGTAACTTGGTTAGGAAAAGAACGCGCCGTTGGTCCTGGTGCAAAGAAAGCACAACAAGCTCTTGATGAATTTCAGCAAGCCAGAGAAGCGTATCATGTAGAAAAGATTGCTTTTGGCGCAGATAAAGTATCAGCTGAAACTGTCGAGAATATTATCAAGACTGCAAAAGCAGCAGAAGAGGCATCATTTGAGAACAGGCTTTCCAATACCATTAAGGGCGCAATCGGTGCGCAGCGAGTTGAAAGAAATGTAGAAAAACTCAAAGCAGCTAAAGTTGGACTTTCATTTACTGATGATGGTAAACTTGTTGCAGAAGGGTTACAAACCGGCTCTGAAGAAGCCAAATTGGTTGAACAAACTAATAAATTGCTGGATGAAGATACGGTCATGCGGCATCTTGTTGGCGAAGATGCTAAACGTATCGCAACTCCAGAAGATATCCCGCAACCGCCGCGGAAATTATCCGAACAAGAATTTGATGAGTTAGATTTACTTGACAAAGAACTTGAAGCGCGAGGAGCTACCTATCATCTTAATGATCAAGACCAAGTAGAGATAAGTATTAATGATGTTGTAACTGAAAATGTTGAAGATTTAGAATTATTAAAACAAAAAGCGCAGAGAGCACAACAATTATTTGATGAGGCCGATAAGGAAGATTTGATCAGGCAAACACGAGCAAGGATAAATGCAGAAAATGTACTTTCTGATAATGATTTACAGGATGTTGCTGCTCAAGTAAAGAAAGATCTAACTGCTAAAACAAAAGGAGAAGTTGACGCTGCAGTTATCCCAGAAGTTGCTGGTGAAAAAGCTGCAGAACTGCCTAAACCTCTTGCTGCTAGAGAAACTAGAATAGCAACAGGTGATGATATCCCGAGACCGGAAGCGATTGAAGAAGCAATTGATTCCAGAACAGCAGGAACCTATTCCATACTCAAGACAGTTCAGCAAGAAGGAAAAGCGCCAACAGTTCGCGGGTTAGACCATCTCCCAGCGGATATAACTGCAGAAGAAAACGCTCAGCGAGTCTTGGCAAGTGTACCTGAATCAGGCACTACTGTGAGATTAGAAACTCTCAATGGTAATATCGAAGAAGGCAAAGTTCTTGCAGCAAATGATAATGGCATAGTCTTAGAGCAAGCAGGAAGACAAAAAACTATTCCCGCTGATAAAGTAGATACAGTCACGGTTACTGAAAAAGCACCGATAGAAAAGCAAGGAGTTTCTGATGTGGTCGAACCCTGCACTCTCGCTGCCGCTGCGATATACGGATTGGCTCCCTGTAATCCTAGTGAAGCTACTAAACTGCCTGCAGAAATTTCCGGCGAGAGAGAAATTGCAGAAAAAGCACCTTCCGTTTCTGAAGAAGAGCAATTTGTACCCGAAGTATCCACCGTCGTAGAAAGACCAGCAAATCTGCGAAGTGAAGGAGCAACTGTCGTTCAACTTCCTGGACGTTCTATAGCAGCAGAGTCTGTTGAAGTTCCAGCTCAATTAGATATAACTCCTGCCACTATAGATGATATAGACATAATTGTTAATGATCAGATACCACGTACAAAATTAGCTGAGAGTGAAGCAGCAGCCCTGACTGCAAATAGAGAATATTTTATCGGTCGGGGTGGAGAAGCAATAGTAATAACTGATCCAGAAAATCCAAATTTTGTATATAAAATAAAACACACCACTAGTCCTGAAGTTGCAGAAACAGCAAATTCTTTCCCTGATGCTAGAACATATTTAGATGCTCTTGGTGAGCATGGCGCAAAAGTAGATTGGGCAAATACTAATACTATGCGCATCGAGAATTTAAAAGCTTCTGGACACCAACAATTAGGAGACGCGATATTTAACAGCTTGTCACCGGAACAAAGAGCATTGTATGTAGCGGATGGAACTACTGCTGCGCAAAGACGGATTTTACGAGAACAAGCATTTAGACAAATGACTGAGGAAGAATTTCAAGCGTTTAATCAGGCCTTTGATGAGTTTGCTGAAACAGCAACCAAACAGGGAATAAAAATTGGCGATACAGGAATAGATAATATTTGGGTAGGACCGGAAGGATTTACCGACGGAGTAAAGTTTAAAATTTCTGATGCTGGGGTTGCTCATCAAGTTACTGATCGCAATGCTCTGCGGCAATTTTATCAGCGCAGGAAAGCAGAATTAATATCTGGTGACTCTGGCTATTTAGTCACGGGCGAAGATGCGATAGATCTGTATGAAGCTCGCGGATTAATCACTAAAGAAGAAGTGATTAAACTACGTAATGAATTACCTGTTCCGGAAACGTTGCTTAAAGAAGTTGAAGAGATAGAATTGCCTTCTTGTTCTATCGGCGGTTCTTTTGTCGGACAAGCTGCAGCAGCGCCTTGTTTGCCAACTGGCGCGCCAAAAACAATAGATGATTTAGTTGAAGGAGAAAAATTCAGAGTGCGTTCAAAAAGCGGCAATTCCTATGCCGGCAGTTATCTTCATACTGAAGGGGGTTTATTAAATTTCGAAACTGGAGAGGAGACAAAAAGATTCTTTGGATTACTGGGCACTAAAAAAGAAACAGGCACGTTGCGTGTTGAGCTGTTAGATCAAAGCAGTATTATCCGAGAAGGCGATCAAATAAGGATAACTTCCAATAGCGGTATTCCTTACGTCGGCAGATATGCCGGTGAAGATGCAGAATTCTTCCGGATTAAGTATCCAAATGGAGACACTCTGCGTTTTAAAAAATCTGACTTTAATCTGGATACTATCATCGGAGAAGGAGACGCAGTCACGCTCAGGAGCAAAAGCGGCAATAGTTATTCCGGACAGTATGTTTCGGAAGCTGACGGATACATCGTTCTCAGAGACGAAAGTGGAAATGCTTTCCGCTTGAGAAGCGAGATGGTGGATAAAACTTCCATCAAGACACTTGGAATGGAAGAACAATCCATCAAAAATAAAAATAAAGCTTTATTTGCAGATAAGGAAGAATTTCCTTCACGCCAAAGTAAAGATGTACATGCAAAAGATTTACCTTTTGAAAATGAACCTGCCCCGCGTAGAGTAATATATTCTCTTGAAGACAGGATAATAGCAGAAGAACAAGGCCTTATTTTTGAAAATGTACCCTCTTCTAAACTTCCGCCAGGAACCTACACTTATGTTATATTAGAAGACGGGTCAATGGTGTTTGGAAAAGTAAGCAGTAATTTGGAATTTGGAGTTAAGCATGTCCATCTGGCTAACGGAAGGCCGGTCAAAGTTGCCGGAGAAGTAGCAATTGACGGAACTGGAAAATATGTGTTTAATTTACGCAGCGGAACTTTTACTTACCCCCTACTTGACAGTAAATTTGAAAAGTTTAAACATCTGGGAAATGTGAAGGCACGGGAAGAAGTTGCTAAATTTGAAAGAACACTGCAAAGAAATATGGACGAGTCTTTCAGTAATTATTTTGGCAGGAAAGGAGAGTTCACAAAAGATCCGGTTTTACCTAATCAGCCCTCACCGCTGGAAGAATTAGTAAACATTTGCGTAAGAGGCGCAGAGCTTAATATTCTCTCCTGCCAAGCTCCAGATATAAAAGTTTTAGTTGAGCAGAGAAGAGCAGCGATGGTTTCAGATGCAGTCAATCCTTGCAACATTGCTGCTGCTGCGATTCAGGGATTAGCTCCTTGTGTAACTAGTACGGCTGAAATAATGCCTGAGGAACCTGCATTCGTAATTGAAACATCTGGTGTTGTAGAAAGGCCAGTAGAACTTCGTAATGAATTGCCTCTAACCGAAGAGGTAGTTCCTTCTTCAGAAAAGATTATTTCTGAATGGAGAATGAAAGCAAGAGAAGCACTTAATTCTCAAACGCCAATTGAAATCGGTGAAACTAAAGTTGTTTTTACTAGAACAGTTGATGACGAAGTTGAAAAGATTGAAGGAGTTCTAACCGCGAAGTATGATGCTAATAATTATTTTTCAATGCAGATAGTCGATTCTGAAACAGGAGATATTGTTGCTACTCACTACTACCATGTTCGTGGAAAAGAAATTTCAATATTAGAAACGAAGGTTAATCCTAACTATCAAGGAGCAGGAATGAATCAACAGATGTTCCAGTATATGTCTGATTTACATCCAGAAGCGGAAGTTATGGATACGCTAGTAGCCGGAACTAATTTAGAGGTGTATAAAGCATCATTGCAGAAGGGATTAAGTCCTCTTGATGCAATAAAACAAACTCCTGCTTACAAAATAAGAAAAAATGCCGGTTGGGGAGAAATTGATCTTAAACAGTCAGTACTGCCCAAGTTAGAAGAACTCGAAGAAAGATCGCTTACTTTGATTTCTAAGAGGGAAAATCCGACGGGTGTTCTTCCTCCAGAATTTAAACGCAAAACTGATGCTGTGCATCTCGGAGAAGGAGTCTATGATTTAGGTGGGAAGAAATATTACCGAGCTGCTGACGGTAATTGGAAACAGCAAAGAAGTTTCTGGTTTGACAAAACAGTTGATGACCCAGAAATAATCAATGAACTATATATTGCGGAACTAAACCTTCCCGAAGAAGGAGCAACAGCATCAGTAACAACAGTTCAGGAAGCGGGAAGTTTTTCTGACGTTGTTGACCCCTGCGTTATTGCCGGAGGAGCGATTCAGGGATTAGCGCCGTGTCAAGGTGGAGTTGCAAAGATTATTGAAGAGACTGTAGAAGGAGCTGAAACACCTACAGAGGAAATTTCCGGCGTTCGAATTAAAGAACCCAGATTCTTGGAATCAGAACCACTGCTTCTGGAACAGAGAGTTGTTGAAACTCCTGCGCAAATTTCAGAGGAGATTTCGGTCATCCAGCAAAATTATGTACAGCAAAAAATCGACTTAGAAACAATTATCCAACGTCATCCAAATGTAAATGTGCAAAGTGCTGATGTTACATTTACCAGCAAGCTCGGCGAAGGAACCGTAGGTATCGTCTATGAAGCAGACCTGCCTGGCGTTGGAGATAATCTAGCTTTCAAAACGGCTAAAGCAGTTCCGGGCGAGCGCGCATTACGCGGAAATTTAGCAGATAATATTGATGGACTTTTTGGAGAATTTGAAACGGCACGGGAAGCATGCAAATTAGTGCCTTGTCCGCAATATTATGGCATCTATAAAGTAGACGGTGTTCCTTACCTTGTTTCTGATAAAGTAAAAGGGCGCCATTTCTTCGACCTTACCGATGAAGAAATCGTTCAATATTTTACGCCGGAAAAAATAAGTTCTTTTGAACAGGATTTGGCAAGGGCAATTGATGCTAAATGGAATCCTTATGATTTGCAGGCGATGGTATTGACAGAACCGCATTTCATAAATGGAAAGCAACACCTAGCAGGAGATATTCTTTTTGTTGATGTATCTGAATGGAATTTGAATACAAAGAAAACTGCGCGCAAAAAGCAAGAATTACTGGAAAGTTTGATGGATGAAGTAATGAACGTTCCTAAATCAAGCGCGGAAGAAGCTTTGGCTTTTAAGAGAGATTTTGCTCCGGCAGCTGAGATTATTGAAACTGCAAGCCCGGAAGAACTGAAAATCGCGTTAGATGCGGCGGGTTATAAACTGACAAAGGAAGCATTTGCCTACATAAGACCGGGGAAACAACAACTCAGAGGAATGCATGGTTTAGGGATTGACCCATTATTAGTATCACAAAAAATCCCGGAAGCAAAAGCAGCGAGGTTTAAGAATAACTTTCCTCGTGCCGCTGAAGCGGTTGAAGATGCTAACATCGACGAACTGCGAAGAGTTCTTGACTCAGCAGGTTATGAAACCACACCAGATGTATTGAATATAATTACAGACAGAGAAAATCGTCTGCGATCAATGTATCTGTTAGACATTGATGCAGAAAAAGTTGCCAGAGCCATACCAGGAACGCATTTTGAACAGCCGTTTGAAATTGCAGGAAAAAAACATGTATTTGATACGCGTAAAGGAACATGGGTACAGGAACGAGAAGAAGGGTTTATGAAAACATTATGGGGTGATAAGGAAGTAACAGATTCTTTAACAATCAATGCGCTTGATCAAGCCAGAGCAAAGGCAGGATTGCCAAAAGCCCAGCCCGCAGTGATTCAAACAGGAGAAAATACATTTGAAATCGCAGGTAAAGAATATTACTTAGAGAACGGAGTTTGGAAACAAAAAAGAAGTTTCTGGTTTGATAAAAAACTAGATGAAGTGGAAGATTCTGGAATTCTTTCCCAACTGGATGAAACTAGATCGAAATTGATAGAAGAAGGATTGCTGCCGCTGCCGGAAACTAAATTAGAATCATGCTCTCTTGCTGCTGGTGCTATCATCGGTGGAGCCATAGCTGGACCTTGTTTGCCTCTTAACTTACCTTCACAAGAAATTGTTTTTAAGTTGCCTCCTACCGAACTTTCCGAACCACGAGTTGTTACAACAGTGCAAGGGTATGAAGGAACAGTAAGCAACCTCTATGACAGTATTGCTCCGGAAAATGTTGAAGAAGTATTTCAAAATAAACTAGAATTTCTTGGAGAAGACATCTATGGCGGAAAAGCAGTTGCTTACATTCAAGATGATGGAACAGTTAAAGTTGTTTTCCTTACAGAAAGCGATAAGACCCACCATCGGCATGCTCTAGGAACTATAATTGGGAATGAAAAAGGCGATTTAGTTTATAATGGACAGTACGATAATTATCTCATTGCTGATCTCCCAAATAGAGCATTCGGATTTGAATTTCAGTATGACCAATCCAAAGGAAAGATTATAGGTATACAAGCAAGTTCTCAGATAACTAATCTTCAAAAGGGAAAAGGGATTACTGGTTGGAAACTGTCTGATCAAGTAGTAGAGTATGTTGAACAAGAAATGTTGGAAAAAATAGATTTAGACTTAATTGATGAATCGATAGTTAATCGGCCAATGGAACAGTGGGTAGATAACAGCAGGCTTCCAGTATCTAGCAGCAGCTAAATTATTTTTAAATCCACCCTACTTACTTACTTACCTCACTCTCATAAAATTCAATTCTCTGGAATGATCATCAAAAATCATATATGTTTGCGGAAGACCATAATAAAGACCTACTCCGCCTGGATTAATCATATATTGTAAATCAGTGGGTAAATACTTCGTGCCATAAGATAGTTTTTCTTGTCTAACTATACCTTTTTTATCTTTACTGAATATCTTTGGTTTATGTGAATGGCCATATAAAAAAAAGCCTATTTCTAGATTAAATTTAATCAACTCTTCTCTTGCCTGTTCTAAGGAAATAATTCTTTTATCAGAAGGCGCGTGTGTTAGAAAATAGTTATTTTCAACTACTCTTTCCGAAGGCAGGGAAGCAAGAAAATCTAGATTTTGAGGAAATATTTTTTTCCTGGACACTTCGACATTTTCAAGGACTCTATCTTCATGATTTCCACGGACAGTGATGCATTCATTTTTTCTTACAAGATCTGCACACAAATTATCTTCAAAAGAAATGCCGTTTTGTACTATATCCCCCAAGCATAAATACTTATCCACTCTGCCACTTACTTGATTAAAAAATCTACGCAGCGCTTCATAATTACCCTGTACCTCTGAAAAGATTGCGTATTTCATTTTAAATGATTTGACACTAGGAATGCATCCCTTGGGCTATTTATAAATTTTCCCTAATTAATCACTAATTGGTGATTAAAACACTTTTATATACTAAACCGGCTTCTAATTGAATTATGAGTAAAAGAGGCAAAAAGGTAGTTATAGCGATCTTACTATTGGCTTGTTTCTTCTTCCTTTTATCCTGCCAGCCTGCAGCAAAAAACATTGAAAATTTAACAGATAACGCTACGGCATCTATAGAAAGTTGCACCCCGCAGTGGGAATGCGCTGATGAAAATTACAAAGTTTACGTTTCAGAAAACTGTACCCGCAGAGATGCAACCAAATGTGAACGCGGTTGTGTAAACAACACTTGTCAGGCTGCTCCGGTTTGTACAGTAGGATTTAAGTGCATAGATGAAAATAGGAAAGGATACCAAAAAGAAGATTGTTCTTTTGCGAAGAAAATAGATTGTGAATGGGGCTGTGAAGCAGGAAAGTGCAACGAAAAACCTGCCAATGCTACCAACGCTACCGCTGCCACAACATCTTCCAGCACCGGCTATTCAGCAATTGCCGAGAATGCAGATGAAAATATAACTGTTGAGCCCAGTACATCCTACTTGTTACAATTAGGAGAACAACAGGAAATAACTATCGGTGGAAGCAGCCACAATATCAGCATCCATAACTTAGAAGTGGATCAGGTAATAATAAAAATAGATGGAATCAAAAGCGATTGGATTGCCGAAGGAGGCAGTTTCGTCTACGGCAATCTTGGAACGACCATACACATCAAATCAATCTTGTTTCAAGCTTATGGAAAGAAAGAAATCGAATATTACCTGAGCTGATTATATAAAAATTCACTTTACAGGGGATTAATTTAATATAGTGGTTATTTCTGTTCAAATTATGACTAAACTATTACCTGTTTCAATGCTCCTGATATTATTTTTGTTACTTACTTCCTGTTCAAACGAAAAAGCCGTTATCATAGAAAAATTTGTAGCAGACCAGGGGAGTATAGAAGTCTTTTTCTGCCCACAGGATAAGTGTGAAGAAGAACTAATTTCATTTTTGGATTCTGCGGAAAAATCAATCCATTGCGCTTTATTTGATATCGGTTTGCAGTCAGTGCAGGAAAAGCTTCTGGAAAAGCAAAAAGAAATTGAAGTTCAAGTGGTTACCGATAATGATTACTTGAAGAAATTTTATTATCCCTTTGTCAGGGTCGATTCCTATGGGCTGATGCACAATAAGTTCTGCGTAGTAGACGGGAAAAAAGTAAGCAGCGGTTCGATGAACCCAACTGAGAATGATGCGCATAAGAACAATAATAACCTGCTCCAGATCGAATCCATAGTAATAGCGCAGAATTACGAAAATGAATTTCAAGAGATGTGGCGGGGTGATTTTAAGAAAGGAGATAGAGTAAAAAATCCGGTAATTCTGCTCAATGACCACGAGAAGAACATACAAATAGAAACATACTTTTGTCCGGAAGATAGCCAATCAAAACTATTTCTTACTAAGAATCCTGTTTATCTTTAAATAACTTTTCTTTTAATTTTTAATAATCAATCTAACTTCTTAACTGATAACAACTCCAATTTCCCTGTGAGAGGCAATGTGTTATTATGTTCCTCCGCTAATTTATCGTAGGGTATATTAATAATTTCTGCAAGTTTCCCTATTTCATCTCTAAAACATGATTGTTTATTTGTATAAGCATAATTAACAAATAATAAGGCAATTTCATTTTCTTTTTCCCGTTTAACATTTAACCAGAAGAAAAGTTGAATACCCCCTATCTTTTCTAGTTCGGGCATCACACTAATATTTTCATCAAAAAACTCCTTTAGCCATCTATGTATAGCATCGCCATTCCATTTTAAAAGATACTCCGGCAAACCTTTCTCTGGATTAATGCCTTGAGGAATTTCAATTACAGAGAAATCACTTGCATCAATTACCAAAAACAATGGAGAATCGACATCTTTTCCTTTTAAATCTAGATTCTCAATTTTATCTTTAAGTTTATTTTTTAGTTTATTCTTGTCAATATTATTAAGTGGAGTGTCTAAAGTGAGCCTCTTTATATCAAGATAGTAATTACGATTTTCTGAAATAGGAATAATTAAATCAAAAATTGCATCTTTTTCATATCTCAACTCATGCGTTTTTCCTGAAATGTAGAACTTTTCTAAACCAGCAGAGATGTTACAGATGCATACAATTTCTGAAAATAAGCTTAGTATCTTTCTAAATTTGTTTTCATTGAAATTTCTAAATAACCCCCCCATCTTATTGCTATTAAGAACTATTTTAATATAATTCTCAAACACATCATTTTTTCTATCTAATATTGTAAGTGCAGAACTTACCTCATAAAAGAATAGCAACATATTGTAATACTCCGAGTCACCCAGAAAACCTTTCAGTTCAACAAAGTTAATACCTGTAAGTTCTGCAAGTTTGGATAATAATGTTTCATCTCTCTTTTTAAAATCCTCTGAATCAACAAGCACTTCGTTAAGATAATGATCTTCGCTTATGAAAACTTCTTTTTGAAAATGACCTGATAATCTGTAATTTGAAATCCACCCTACATTTTTTAGAAAATCTGGCAAATCACTCATTATTTCAATCTCTTCCCTAACCAAAATAGCCTGAAGCCAGCCACTACCATAAGAATCGCTGCAAAGAGAAACCATAGCGGCCCTAACTTAAATCCCACTACAATCATCGCTGCTGCCCAACCTAGATAAATATAAGCCCATGTACGGTTCTGATCCTTACTACTTTGGTGGAATTTCATCTTAAATTATGGTGAGAAGAATCATGATTTCTTTTCATGTTATTCCTCCTTTAAACTGTCTTTTATAAATCCTTCTTCATTTAGCAGTGCAATAAAAAGAAAGATCAAAAATAGACAAATCAGGCTGGAAATCTACAAAAGATCAAGGAGATACCTGGTCAATGATTTTCCATTTTTCTTAACATCTCTTCAGAATAGATTCCTGTTTTGCACAACTGCTCTAATTCTTGATCTGAAAGTTTCAATAACTGCTCCAACCATGAAGTAATAGCTGTATTTTCAACGGAAGTTGCAACTAGATTAATGATAGTTATTTCAACTAGTCTTGTATATATTTCTTCCGTAGTTAGTCTGTCAATTTCATTTAGCTTCTCCTTTTTTTTAGTTAAGAAGACAACTATATTTGGAGGTTGATAGAAAGTATCTTCATGATCTATACTATTTCTTAATCTAGAATCAACGGTCGATTTTATTTTAGCTAGAGAAATACTATATTTTCCTTCTAGTTCCTTAAGACATTCTTTTAGCAGTACCACGTTTAAATGATTTTTCTTAGGCTTTAATCCAGCCAACCACACCAATCTTCTAAGATTGTTCCAGAATGATTCGAGGGACGATGCATAAGCTCTAGCTAAAGCTATTGCTGCCGTTTCATCATCTTTTGTTTTGTTTTTATAATCGCCAACTACTGAAGCCATTTCACTCATCCTTTGTATCATCATTATTCTTCTAGTGTCATCTATCAGCATACTACTATGAATGCTTCTTTTTTCCATCATCTTGCCTATTAAACTCGCATATTCCCTATGATATTCCAAGAATAATTTTAATAATGCTGGTTTCCCCGAAAATATGGGCAATGATGTTAAATTTTTTGGGAAATTGTTCTGATGACTTATCATCTCTTGGATGCTTTTTCTTGGCTCCTTAAGAAAAATTTCTTGTCTCTTCCTTCTTTCTTCAAAGTGATCCATTCTAATCTCAAAATTGAACTGATTTAAATAGTTTTATTCACTTCGCAATACAATAAGAAGACGCATCAAAAATAGATAAATCTGGCTGGAAATCTAGTGTCTTAGTTTCGCCAGGCTGGATGACCCAGCAACCGATCTCTTCATCTTTTATTGCTCCGTTAGCATATATCGAAGCAATCGCACATCCTGCTCCTGGCACTTCCCCGCTATTAGAAAACGTGATCGGCACGGAAGCGACAAAGAAGTCTTGTAAATTGAAACTTATTCCGCACTCACCAATATTCTTAGTTATGGAAGGAAGTTTGATGGTTGCATCTACAGGTAATATAACCTGAGGATTATTATTCCAGTCAAGTTTAATGATTTTAGTGTTTTCTTTATTCTGGTTGACATTATTTATTCCAGATGCTAAGGCATTATCAAAGTTTAGTGAAGTAGTTTCAATAGGCACATACACACCATCTTTGTTAATATATCCAGCGAAAGCATGTCCTGGCGTTAGGAAAATTACTGGCTCCATGCCTATCGCAGAAAGTAAGGAAGCATACAATACTGCATTGTCTTCACAGTCCCCAGCTTTGTTGGATAGTGTTTCGGTAGGGAATTGTACATAATCCCCCTGCTTGTTAAATGGATCATTGACATACTGAATGCCGTAGGCTCGCATGGATTCTAGAAGCCATCTCGCCGCTAATTCTTGCTCTTTCACTGTCCCTACACTGGATGCCGCTGCTAGTCCAGAAGTTGCCCTGCTCGCAAATTCTTTGATTATAGGGTGATTGGGTGTTATCCATGACGAAATCTCATAAGGATTAGACCAATCCATGAAATTCTTGCCCATCAGTTGCAGAGTTGCAGTATCGGAACTTGAATGTGGTCTATTGTGTTCATCTTCAAAGTTTAGCTGTATATTTGTTTTCAATTGCATCTGGCTAGTAATGTCTAAAGCCTTAGTGGTAAAATCTAACTTTACCTCTCTGGATTGTTGATCATTAACGTAAATAGCTCCCAAGTTGATAATTTCATCATTGAAATAACTGTCAGGAGAAGATATTCTTACAGAAACATCTTTTGCCATAGAGTTTCCAGAATTAGAAATGCTGAGAGAAGCAATTGTTCTTTCTTTTGCTTTGAGATAAGTTACGGATTTAAGACCATATTGCTGAAGGCTTGTTGTTAATACGGGCTTTAGTTCAATGCATTGATTTTGTTCACACTTGTAACCAGTAGAACAACCTGCATCTTGACAACAATTCTCAGCTGTTTCTCCTTCTTCCTTTATTCCGTTGCCACAGACAGCTAATTTTTTGCAGATGTTTTGATCGCAATCATATCCTTGTGGACATCCGCAATCTATGCAACAAGTGCTAGAATCTTCTCCTGATTCGCATTTCTCGTTGCCACAATACGTCTTTTCTATTTCTATAGCTTTTTCTACCGGAGCACAGCTAGATAATAAAAGTAACAAAGAAAGAGATAAAATTAGTATTTTCA
>CAYHVV010000002.1:0-33971 GCA_964360115.1 uncultured Methanosarcinales archaeon
TACCATTGGAGGCATTTGTAATATCTGGCTCTATCCTTAAGCCTAATATTAAGAGGCGGATATCCTTGTCGTAGTAAAACATAATTCAATAACAACCGCCCAACCCTCCCATTACCATCCTGAAAAGGATGAATCTTCTCAAATTCATTGTGCATTACTGCTGCAAGTAAAAGTGGCGGATATTTTTTATGATGTTTCTCATGCCAGGCACAAAGAGATTTCAATAGGTTTTCCACATTTTTATATGGGGCTCCCTGATGAACTACATTTCCTTGACCATCCCTAATTACCACCTCAACCTTTCGCAGCTCACCAGCAAATGTCTTTGTTCCTTTGAAACAAATGAGATGGATTTTTCTGATGAAAGCAACAGAGATTTTTTCATTATTCGTTTTGATATATTCAACCGCCTTAGCAACATTCAACGTTTCTACTTCATCATGGTTTTTCGGTTTTTCTTTTTGCTCCAATAAATCTTTTACTTCGGAAAGCGCAACTGTTGATCCTTCGATAGCATTGGTGTTATACGTAAAATCTCCGGTGAATTTTTTCCAGTCAGATGTTTGTAAATGTTTAACTTCAATATCCTTCTCGTATCTCTTAAAGATCTCAATTTCTTCTGTAGTCAATTCAAATTCCAAGATACTTCTTTCTTTAATTTCTTCCAGAATATGTTGCTCTGCTCTGCTCCTCAATTCTGATAAATTTTTTTCATTGAGATTCGAACCGAGATATCGAGAAATCCTCTTAATTTTACCCTTTTTTCTATAAGAATGAACGAGATAAAACTTCTTACTATTTCCCTTTTCCCGAACTTCTATGAACATAACATAATGTTAGGTGTCTACATTTATAAACCTTCCTATCGTGTAGACACCCCTTAAAAACCTAGTTCAGCTTTCTTGGAAGGAATTGACTGGATAATACGGAATAATGCTTCAGTATTGGCGCAGTCTGTTTCTCTCAGTTTGCCATCTTCTGCTGTAAGTTTCAACTGTCGACAAATTGTCGATAGTTCAATTTCACTGGATTCTCTTTCTCTTTGTTTCAGCCTATACCAATAATCTTTTGCGTCTACGCTCTCCGTTAAAGCTCCTACAACATCAACCACTGAAAACCACCATTCTTCATTGTGCCATGCTTTTCGTATTTTCTTCCCTTCAAATACTGATAGCGTATTCATATTTGATCACTCCTTGGAACACTTAGGATAATTGAAAGTATATAAACCCTATCCGCACTTGTCCAGTGCGTCCAGTGGCTGTTGAGTTTACAGTACTAGAGCTTAAAACCGGAGAATTTTTGGAGATTGAGGTTTGTGAGAAGTTGTCCGGTGGGACGGATGGTAAGGAAGGGTATCTGCCGGAAATGGTTAAAACAAGATAAATTTAAATAATCTTAAGTTGATTTAAGAAAGATGACAAAAAAAATAAAGTTTGAGTCCCCACTTACGAAAATAAGTCAAAGAGTTGGAAGAACGAGAGGTTTACAGACTATTGCTGTAAATAGGTCGCTAGAAAGAGTGGGATTAAAAAAGAAAAGAAGGTGAAAAATTTGTCAAAAAATATTTGGGATCTTCCTGTTAAAATTCAAAACCCATTTGAATCTCAAAAAGCACCTAACAAAAACAGGAAACCTATTGGCAAATCATTACGCGATCAAGTATGGTTAAAATATATGGGTAACAAAGCACAAGGAAAATGTTATTGTTGCAAAATAAGAACCATGCATATAACTGATTTTCAAGTAGGCCATAATAAATCTGTTGCAAAAGGTGGAAAAAATCATATTTCTAATCTAAGACCAATTTGCAGAACATGTAACTTAGGTATGCGTACAAAATCTATTGAACGGTATAAAAAAGAATATTTTTCAAAGAGTACAAAGAAGAAAAAAATTCGAACATCTAAAACTAAAGAAAGTAAAATAAAATGAAAATCCTAAGATTTGCTATCCCAACCACAGCAGAGCTGTGGGGTATTACGCAAATCTTCAAGACGGATTTTCAATCATTCCTCGCTAATCGCTGCAGAGCAGCGGGGTATTTATATCCCAGCGAGGAATAAAAACAAAAAAAACATCTGAATTTCCTTATTTTAGGATTGATTACTAATTAACATTGTTCCCATTTTAATATAATTTCTTCCTACTCATACCTCAGTGTCAAGTCACTGAAGTTCGTGACTTTACTCACTCGTTTTTACTCGTATCGTAAAGCATCCACCGGCTTCAGCTTCGATGCCTGATACGCCGGCAATATCCCGGAAAGCATGCCTACTACAAAGGCAAAGACTAATCCCATGGCCAGCACTGAATATTCTATCTGGATTACCAAAGGGAATCCTGCTTCTTTAGCAATAGGACCGATGACTAATGCCATGCCGGTTCCTAAAGCCGTGCCCAATACTCCTCCCACCAACCCAATCAATCCTGCTTCCATCAAAAATATCTGCAGCACATCGCTGTTCCGCGCGCCAATAGATTTCATGATACCTATTTCCTTGGTCCGCTCCATCACGGAAGTATACATTGAATTCATTATTCCAATCGCGCCGACTAACAAGGAAACTGCAGCAATGCCAACTAGGACTATCTGCATTACCCCGAGAATCTGATTAATCTGTTCTAATATTTGAGAAGCGGTGACCACTTCAAAACCTGTATCGCCTCTCTTGCGTTTCAATTCTTTTTCTATTTTTTCCTGAAGCATAGGAATATCAGAAGTGTATTTCACTTGAGCGATGATGGTATCAACTTTATCCGGTTCATGAAATATTTCCCGCGCTATTTCTAAAGGGATACTTATCTGATTATCATCTTGGTTGTTCCCAATTTCTTCTACAATGCCAACAATCTTAAACTCAACTTTATTTATCTGGATTTTATTACCGATACTAATTTCTTTAGAAAACATCTTTTCTGCTACCCGTGAACCTATAACCGCAACATACTTCTCACCGGCTTGGATAGTTCTGCCTTCCTGCATTTCAACGCCCGTATCGATGAAAAATTCTTTATATTGTTCTGCCGGCAAACAGTTAATCAAAGTAAAACCGGTTTCTTCTTTATATTTTACCTCTGCGCTGCGAAAAATGCCAGGGGAGACATATTTAAAACCAGAAATTTTCTCTACTGTTTTTACATCACCCATAGTCAAGCCGTTAGATAATGTCCCTGGACCTTGAAATCCTTTCCCAGAGATAAAAATTCTATTTGCTCCAAAGGTTTCAAATCGCTGCTGCAAGGTGCTTTCTAAACTTCTGGACATGGTAATTAAAGAAATAATCGCTGCTACTCCGATGATAATTCCTATTACAGTTAACCAGGAACGAAGTTTACGATGGCGGATGCTATTTACTGCCATTAAAAAATAATCAAAGCGCATTTTTCTTCTTTTTCCTTCTGCGATAGTATAGTATTGCACCTAATACTACTATCACTGCACCAATTGGCAAGATCTTATTACTGCTTTTCACTAAACCAAGCTGTTTTGCTTCCTCTTCAGTATAAACTGGAATTTTTATCAGCTTCGATTCATGAAACAGATTGTTAGCAGCATCGCGGTATTCTAATTCTACGTTCAGAATAGGATCCTTCGTGAGGGGCACTAAAGTGAATTCTTCTGTTTCAAAGTCGCCGATATCTACCTCGCCGATGTACAAGGTGCCGGGAGAAAATATTTCATAGAGCGGACTTTCTTTAAGTGTTATTTTTAGATTCTTCACTTGTGCTAAGCCATCGTTAACAAATTTCAAAGTAACTTTGCCGTTGTCATTTACTTTCACCAGTTCTGATTTTTCCAAAAGCAAATCTAAATGAGCATTGGCGGCTACTTCTACACTGATAAGAGAAGTTTTACTTGCTTCGCCATAACTTATTGCCACGGGAATTTTGTATACTGAAGGTTCGGCGTTGGGCAAAGCCTTCACTCTAAAAGTAACTTTTTCTTCATCCCCATCATTAATCTCATCAATGATTTTTTCATTTGAGGAACCGACAGGTACAAAAGGAACAGTGCTTAAGTCCAGAGTCACCAAAACATTTTCAATGTCCTGATCACCAACATTTTCAAGTGTTAAATCAATATTGATCTCACTTCCTGGAATAACTGTCTGTGGTGAGAGTGTGAATGAGCTGACTGCTATCTGCGCACTCGCCACGGGAATTACCATCATTGCCAAAAGCAACAGGGATATTAATTTTAGTACTGCTTTCATTTCTTTCCGACAGGAAAGATTGAAAATTGTTTCAATTTTCATTTTATCCTCCGATAGATGATTTTGAATTTTCTATAATTTTTCCGTCTTTCAATTTAATGATTTTATTTGCTAATTTAGTCAATTCTGGATTGTGGGTAACTAAGATGATTGTCTTGCCTTGCTTGTTCAAGTCTTTGAGCAATTTCATAATCTCTTCCCCGGTTTTGGTATCTAAATTTCCCGTTGGTTCATCTGCTAATATAATTTCTGGATCATTAACCAACGCTCTGGCAATAGCGACGCGTTGCCGTTGACCGCCAGATAATTGATTAGGAAGATGATGCATACGGTTAGCTAAACCAACTTGTTCCAATAATTTTTGCGCTTTGGTTTTCCTAACGCTTCTAGAAACATTTTGGAACATCATCGGTAAAGCGACATTGTCCAAGGCATTTAAACTAGGGATTAAGTTAAAGGTCTGAAAGATAAAACCTATTTGTTTTCCACGCACTTGCGCTAAATCACTTTCTGACAGATTTTGAATATTATGTTTTCCCAGAAAGATGTCTCCTTTGGTGGCCGTATCAAGACAGCCCACTAAGTTCATAGCAGTACTTTTTCCAGAACCACTGGGCCCTATTAGGGCAACAAAGTCGCCTTGATTGATGCTCAGCGAGATGCCGTTTACAGCAGAAACTTCTACACCATCCAAGCGATATATTTTGTGTACATCTTGGAGTTTGATTAAAGGAGCCATTCTGCTTTAATATTTAAGAACATCATTTATAAATGTTTAGTAGAATAACTATTCCAGAGTAGTTAACTTATTTCTCCGCCATTACTTCTTCCTTGGGAAAACGGACTTTTGCCATTTTTGCAGTAACATCATCTTCGGCCCTGTAACCTAAAGCACAAATAACTGTTGCCGTAGCATGTTCCTTTTTGAGATTAAGAATTTCATCAAATTTCTGCGGATCAAATCCTTCCATCGGGCAAGCATCAATCTTTTTCAAAGCAGCTGCTTCCAAAAGCATCCCTAAAGCAAGATACACTTGCTTCTTGCTCCATTCTAATCTTTTTTCTTCCGCCATTTTGGTCATGGCTCCAGCCATTCCGTCCTGATAACCTTTCAGAGATTCGACGGAAACTTTGCGAGTTTCTGCAACGCTTTTAACAAACTTCTTGACAAAGTTTTCATTAACATCAGTGCGTGCACATAAAACTATGAAGTTTGAAGCGTCAGTGATCTGTGGCTGATTCCAGGCAGCTTCCCGTAATTTTGTCCGCAATTCTTTATTTTTTACAACCACAAATTTCCAAGGCTGCAAACCATAAGAACTTGGCGCTAACCGTAACACTTCTAGCAACTCATCAAAATCCTTATTTGGAATTTTTTTAGCAGAATTAAATTTTTTAGTTGCATATCTCCACCCTAATGCTTTTAGTATATCTGTCATATTTTTAGCTCCAAAACCAAATCTTGTTTACAAAGTTGATTCAGTTACAATATAGTAAATGTGTTAAGTAGTTGTACATTTATCCACACATTTGCTATTAGTAATTGTGAACAAATATTCGAAAATAATTCACAATTACTATAATTACAATATTTGCAAAGAGAGTGCCTATTTAAAGATATCATCCATGATTTCTGCTTGTTGCAGGCTTTCTTCCAATAATTTTTTCAAATCCAACTTTTCCAACTCTTCTTTCATTTCTTCAGGATTTGATTTTGTCGACGGCCGTTTCGGTCCCAGCAAACAACACAGCTCCGGACCTTTGGAAATATCATATGTTCCGATTTGTTTAGCTATCTCAATCGTTTCCTGTTTGTCAAAAGTTAAAAGAGGCCTGAGCACTTCTAAAAAAAGATTTTTGGTGATAGAAGTCATGTTACTGAGTGTTTGGCTGGACACTTGAGCTAAATTTTCGCCAGTGATGAGAAAATGAGCCCCTTCCTTCCGGGCAATTATTTCTGCTGCCTTAAACATGACAATCTTAGAAAGTATAAAGTAGTCGCGATGTTCGCATTTGGTTACTAACTCTTTCAGCACCGGCGTAAATGGAATCAGATACAATTTTTTTAAACCCAGCACTTTTACCAGTTCCTTGACTTTTTCTATTTCTTTTTCATCTGTCAAAGGCTGCTGATGAAAATGCACAGCAATAATATCTAGCTGGTCTTGGAGCAGGTGGATGGCTACCGGACTATCGATACCTCCAGATAATAATGCGATGGCTTTTTGCATGAAGATAAAATTTAGAAGCTTTTTTATAAGATTTGTGCGTAAACCATACGGAAATCAAAGATTTCCGGGGTTTCGAAAGCATAGCTTTCGGAAACTTTATATTACAAACAAATATCAAAATCATATGAAAAAGAGGATGATTTTATGGATATTAGTAAGTTTACTCTTCTGTATGCCTTTTGTCCTGGCTCAAGATAATCTCTACTCTTTGGATTCTTTGCAATTAAAATTGAATGTAGATGGTTCTTTTGAATTAGTGCCGACAAAAAGCAGTGCAGATATAAAAGAAGTTACTGCAAACCTGTTTCTTAATCCGCAGGAGAGCCAACGGCAGCATATCATTTCCTGGGACAGTAATGGAATCATAAAAGAAGATCTTATTTCTTTTTTTTGGAATGATAAAAAAATAGAAGAAAAAGAATTTGGATATACTGCTTTGATAGAAACTCAGAACAAGCTACTAGCAGTGAAAGATAAAATTTCTTTTCCATTGCAGCCAGAAGAAGTAAAAGGGCTTGAACAGTACCTAGAGCCGACAGAAACCATCGATTCTGATCATCCCACCGTTATTGCTAAAGCCGCAGAATTGGCAGAAGGAGAGGACGACTTATTCAAAGTCGTATTCAATCTGGCCAGCTGGGTTGAAGAGAACATTAAATATGATCTAAATACAGTTACCAGTACCTCTTCACAAAAAGGAAGCTGGGTTTTACAGAATAAGCAAGGTGTCTGTGATGAAATGACTTCGTTATTTGTAGCCATGGCTCGCTCTTTAGGAATTCCTGCACGATTTGTATCGGGAATTTCTTACACTACAAATGAAGAAGTAGTAGCTTCGGTTGGTTCTAATTGGGCAGGACATGGATGGGCAGAAATCTATTTCCCAAATATTGGCTGGGTAAGCTTTGATGTAACTTTTAACCAATATGGCTATATTGACGTAACTCACATTAAATTGCGGGAAGGGTTTGATCCTACTGAAGCAGCAGTAAAATATGAATGGATTTCTGACGGAGTAAATCTGCAAAAAGGAAAACTTAAGCTTAATGTTAGTGTTGTAGAAGAGGGGGAAATTGTTTCAGAAGAAGTCCAGTTAGAGCAGGAAATCCTTGCCCATGAAATTGGTTTCGGAAGCTACAATTTGGTGAAAGGGATTGTAAAAAACACAGCTGATTATTACACTGCTACGGCATTAAATTTGGTAGCACCAAAAGAAGTAGAAGTGATTGGAAGAAACAGAAGAAACATCCTGTTGCATCCAAAAGAAGTGAGAGAAACATTTTGGATTATCAAGATACCTAAAGATCTTCAGCAAAATTATATCTACAATTTTCCAATAAGAGTTTACTCTGAGAAAAATATTTCCTCAGAAGATAATTTTACTGCTCAGGCCGGAAAGAATACCTATTCCGAAGCAGAGATTGAAGAGCTAACGGTGCAAGATGAAGAAAAAAGTTACTCGCGAAAAATCACCTTCGACTGCCAATACAAAAAAGAGATTATGCTAAATGAAGAAGCACTGATAACCTGTTCCATAAAGAACAGCGGAAATGCAAATCTTAATGGCCTGACTATTTGCCTGGAACAAGTTTGCGAAAAAGTAGATTTATCCATCAATCAACAAAAAAGTGCCCAGATTACCGTAAAAGGTGAAAAAGCAGGTTGGCAAAAAGTAACAGTAAGTGCAGAAAACGAATTAGTAGAGAAAAAAACTTCCTTGGAATACGCAGTAGTGGATTCACCAGAACTGAAAATTTCAACAAAATATCCGGAAATAGTAACATTCGGCCAACCGGTTGCAATCGAAGTGATTCTCAATAAAGAATCATTCCAGGAACCAAAAGACCTTAAAGTAACTATCTCTGGAGCTGGAATAAAAAAAATCTGGGACCTCAACAGCTTAATACAGGAAGAAAAAATAAATTATGTTGTTGATGGAAAAAGCCTGAGCTGGAATACTGACTTCATTATTACTGCTGCATGGGCAGACCAACAAGGAAAAGCATACTCAAATGAAGAAAAGATTACAATTAAATCTAAAGCTGATTCCTTCATTGATAAAATGAAAATGCTTTCAAACGTGTTGATTAACCTTTTTTCTTAGAAACTGCAATAGGTGATTTATAATGCGTGAGAGAGAGAAATATAGATAATATTATTGAAAAAAAGGAAAAAAAGAAATATTAAAAAAAATTATTGTCTTTTCTTTTTGGAAGATTTCTTCTTAACAACTGTTTTCTTACTAGAAGCTCTCTTCTTTGCTTTCTTAGCCATGTATCATAACACCTCTTTTGATTAATTTATTTACAAGTAAGTCTTTTTCCTTTTTAAACATTTCTAAAAGTAAGATTTTAAAATGCCCCTAAATCAGATATGTTGTAAAATATTGTCAAAGAAATTCGACACCGCTAGTGAACACACTGGTGGAAAAAGCAGATTTTAGAAATTTGTTGGAGAAATAATAATACTCTTTAATTTAAAAAAAAAATTATAATTAAAATGATGTAGTTAAATTAGAAAATACTAAAGGCTGTCAAAAAATGCAGTAAATTTAAATATAAAAATGCCTTCTAACAAAATAATGGCCAAAGCAAACTCCACTGGAACTCAAAATAACAAAATTATCTATTCTCAGACTGTCAATACTGTTGATTTAGAAGAAGAGAATAAGATTCTGGCCGAGACTGTAGAAAAACTGGAGGAAGAAAATAAAAACATATCTAATACTCTTTCTAAAGTAGAACAGGAAAGTTCCATCTTGCGCGAACTATTCAATAATACTAATAATGAGTTAAATAACCTCAAGAAACCGTCTTTGTTGGTTGCCGATGTAGTGAGTGTGCATGGTGACAAAGCCACCATTAAACTCCCTAACGGAAACAAATTTTATAGCTACATCGCCCAACACGTGAAAGACATCAGAAGCGGCGATGCCGCTTTAGTTGATCAAAAATCCCTAAATATAGTTGATAAGTTCGAATCCAATGACAATTTTGAAGTAGAAAAATATGTCATCATAGAAAAACCAAAAGAAGATTGGAATTCTATTGGTGGATTAAAAGAGGTAATACGTGAAGTTAAAGAAGTCATAGAACTTCCGCTTACCAACCCAAAATTGTTTGAAAGTGTAGGGATTCAACCACCTAAAGGGGTGCTTCTGTATGGTCCCCCTGGCACCGGGAAAACGTTATTGGCAAAAGCAGTAGCCAGCAGCACTAATGCCACCTTTATTGAAGTGGTCGGTTCTGAACTAGTACAGAAATTTATTGGTGAAGGTGCTAAATTAGTGAAAGACATTTTTGCCTTAGCCCGGAGGAAAGCACCCTCAATTGTTTTTATAGATGAGATTGATGCTTTAGCCTCGAAGCGTATGGAAACCGGCACTTCAGGAGAAAGAGAGGTAAGCAGGACTTTCATGCAGTTATTAGCAGAAATAGACGGATTTAAACCTTTGGATAATGTAAAGATTATCGGTGCTACCAATAGAGCAGACATCTTAGACACTGCCATCATTAGACCGGGAAGATTAGATCGGTTAATTGAAGTCGAATTACCGACAGAAGAAGGAAGAATGGAAATCCTTAAAGTTCATACTGCCAAAATGAATTTACGTAAAGTTATTCTTAAAGAAGTTGCCAATAAGACGGAAAATTTCAGTGGAGCAGAACTTCAGGCAGTTTGCACGGAAGCAGGTTATTGCGCTATCAGAGAAAACCGCGAACATGTCACCCACAACGATTTCCTCCAAGCCGTTGAAAGAATTCAGGTTGAGGAAGAAGATGATGCCGCGGGATTAATTGGATAAAACTAAACTAACAAGTTCTATAAAATGACCTTGAAAATTCTTTCGTTGAACATTGAACGAGATAAACATCTATCTAAAGTGTTTAACTTATTAAAAAAAGAGAAGCCCGAAGTGGTTTGTTTACAAGAAGTGCAGGAACCTGACTTTGAAGTGCTAAAAGAAAAATTTGGACTTGAAGGATTTTTTGTGCCGATGGACTCTTGTCTAAGGAATGAAAACGGCAAACAAGAGTTAGTGAGACAAGGTATTGCCTATTACAGCAATCTGCTTATTTTGAAAATAGAAAGTTTATTTTATGTAGGCAAAGGTACTGCGCCGAATCATAAAAGCGGAAATGATGTAGATCGCGTCTTGGTTTTAGGCCAGGTGGAAAAAGAAGGAGAGAAATACACTATTGCCACCACCCATTTTACTTGGGCAGATGATGGGGGAGTTAATGAAGAACAAAGAAGAGATCTGAAACAGTTGTTAAAATTACTGCGACAAAAAGGAGAATTAGTACTTTGTGGAGATTTTAATGCTCCTCGGGGCAGAGAAGTTTTTACAATCTTAAGCTCTTATCTAAAAGATAACATCCCTCCTGAAGTACAGACCACTTTAGACCACAAGTTACATAGAGCTGGAGCCCTGCCATACGTGGTAGATTACATGTGGAGTACTCCCTTATATAAGGTCACAAAAGTAAAAGTTGTAAGTGGAGTCAGTGACCATATGGCGATTGTGGCAAATATAGAACAATTACACAATTATAGACCATTGTTAAAAGACAATTCTAAAGATCTGTGAACGCTCATCAGTTACATCCGTATCCCATAGAGGGAATGGTGTTCACATAATCATCGCGTTTTTCACTCTTGAAGAAGTTTCTTCTTTTTCTCCTGAAATAGTTATTTTTTATAAACTTTTACTTCTTTCGTGTTTTTTATCATGAAAGTTTGAAAATGACCGCTTCATTGCCGCGGTGATTTTCATTTTCATAATGATTATAAAGCAAATAGTTAGTTTTTCACCTTATGAAAATTCTGTTTGTATCGGAATATTATCCTCCAAAAACAATGGGAGGTGGAGAGATTAATTTGGAGGTGCTAGCTACTGCACTAACCAAAAGAGGAGTTGAAGTATCTGTCTTGACTTCTTATTTCCCCGGACTAGAAGAAACGGAAATGAAAAAAGGATTAACTATTTTACGAAATTTAAAAACAGGAAATAACCCTTCTTCAGTTATTGAAAATATTAAAAGATCTTTATTTTTTTCTCAATCTATTGTAAGAGAAGTTAAAAATATATTAAATAAACAAGAGATAGATGCTATCCATTTCATTGGAACGAGCATTATTGCTGCAAATGCATTGAAAAACCTAAGAGTTCCGCTTTTCGCAACCATTGAAAGTTATCCCGCATTATGTCCGAAAGGAGATCGTATTTTCCGTGGAAAGAAAGAGTGTAAGAGGGAATGTTCATTCGCAAATTTCTTATCTTGTCAAGCGAGTTCAAGAGATATTGGGAAAATGAAAAATGAATGGTATTTGAAGTATAACTTCCCTGTTCTCTCGTACATTTATCATTATTACAGCCAATTGCATAAATCTTTACCACAATGCAATCTTATTGCCATCAGTGAATATGTGCAAAGATTGTTGAAACAGCAAGGAAATGATAGTATAGTAATACCCAATGCTCTCCCTATCAATAAATTTAAAGTTGATAAAGAGAAGAAAAGCAAATATCCTAAAATAATTTATTTTGGCTCATTAATTAGATCTAAAGGGCCACAAGTCTTACTTGAAGCTATCGAGGGGTTAAATGTTAAATGCGAGCTTTATGGGGAGGGAGTATTGCAAAAAGAACTTGAACAAAAAATACAACAACGAAAATTATCAGCAAAAATTTTTGCTCCAGTTCCTTATGATGAAATTCCTTCTCTCTACGCTCAAGCAGATATTGTTGTTTTTCCTTCTGTCTGGCCAGAACCTTTCGGAAGAATTGCTATTGAAGCGATGGCAGCAGGAAAGCCCGTTGTTGGTTCGGCTATAGGGGGGATTAAAGAGACAATTACGAAAGAAACCGGAATATTGGTTGAACCGGGAAATTCACAACAATTGCGAGAAGCTATAATGATGTTAATACATAATCCTACATTGAGAAAGACCATGGAAAAGACTGGAAGAGGAATTGCTGAAAAAAATTATACAGAAGATAAAGTAGTGGAAAGATTGATTGCTGTATACAAAACAAAAATCAATTCATCTTTTTCAAATCTAAACAGACCCTAAACGTTCCTGGAGAGAATTGTCCGCATTTTACTTTGCGTAGGATTTTAACTGAATCTCCAAGCTTTTTGCAAATTTCCTTGACCTTTTTAGCATAAGAATTAAGTTCTGTTTCTTCAAGAAAAGAATACAAGTGAATAATGGCGCCTTTCTTTGCTTTGAGCAAAGCTAAATCTAAAAATTGTTCGCCGGTTTTAGGAAGAGGCATAACAATACGATCAAATTTCTTTTTCAAGGAGGGTATTTTATGCTTCACATCTCCATGCAGGATAGTAACCCTATCTTGTAGATTATTGAGTAACACATTTTCCATTGCATAAGTATGGGCAGCGGGATTAAGTTCAATACCATAGACGTGCTTCGCTTCTGAATTTTTAGCAATGACTAAGGGATACGGCGCTGCTCCGGAAAACATCACCAAGACTTCTTCTCCTGGCTTTACCAGATTAGCAATCCTTAATCTCTCACTTCCGCTTCTGGCAGAAAAATAAGTCCTTTCCAGATGAAGCTTAAGTTCTATGCCATTTTCATGATGAATGGTTTCTTTAGTTTTTTTTCCTGCCAAAACAGTAACTTTTCGGGTGCGGAATTGTCCGGTGTGAATATCGCTTTTCTTTACTACAGTAGAAAGATGTTTGTTTACTTTAAGATAGGCTTCAGCAAGTATTTTTTCTTTAGATTTTAATTCCTCTGGTATTTCTAAGATGAGAATTTCGCCCACCACCTCTTGCGTTCTTGGTAGAAGCTCCAGCTCTTTAGCAGTTAATTTTCCTTTGAGCAACTCATCCACAGTAGTTGGTTTATACCGTTGGGGGAAGGAAAATTTAGTGTTAACCACTTTGGCATTGGGAACAACTACTTTCTTGTTCATAGCAAAGAAAATATGATCCAATTCTTTTACGGGAAGATAATCTTGGTGAAGCAGTCCTTTTTTGAGTAAAAATAGTTTTACTTTTTCTGCGTATTTTAATTCGGCGTAGGCTGCGAGCATGGGAGAAAGAAAGAGTTAAGCTTTAAAAATCATTCCGTTACCAATCTCTGCCAATTTTCTTTATAATGCTTATACTTGGCATCAAATTCTTCTTTAGATGTTAGGGAGATATTCAATTGTTGTAATTTTTCTTTCAATAATTGCAAAACTTTTTCTTTTTCTTCTTCACCAGACATTTTCTCAAGTTCAATGATATAACCATATCCTGTGGTATAATCCAGCATGACGCTGATTCCTTGCCAAACGAAAGTATTTCTTTTTCTAAACCATTTAATCTGAGTATTGTAACCCAGAGTTAAGAACAGCTTTTCTAGCATCTCAAAGTCTTCTTTATTAAATTTAATTTCTATCTCCTCACGCTGTTCATCATGCAATTTTCCTTTTTTCAGCCAGATTTTAGAGTAGGTGTTATTGCGCTGAATCCTTAAATCCTGCTCAGCATCAAAATAATAAGTTTCTTGATAATCGTTGTTGATGAATTCAGCATTCTCTTTAAAGAATCTTATAAGCTCTTCATACTTCTCCGGGGAAATAAAACTGCGAATTTCAACCTCTATGTTATTTGGAGCCATATGTAGTTATTTAGTGAGTTCTAAAAGAAATTCCTCAGTCCTTTCTGAGCCATTTCCTTCTGCATTTCTTTCAGTTTTTCTAATTTTGTTCTTACCCTTTCTTCACCGAAACCATGTTCTTCCACTAACAGATAAAATAACTGTTTTTCATCTATTTTCTTCCAATCCAACTTATAGTTATCTGTCACGGGCATATTTTTGATGGTGTCAAAGACTTCCTGCCATTTTAAATCGGGATAATGTTTATCCCATCCTACCGTCGTGAAAATAGTTTCAAAATTCATGCCGTGTTCTTTCAATAATTTTAAGCCGGTTTTTGGGCCTATTCCCTTTACTCCGCCCGGATTGTAATCAGTTCCCACCAAGATAGCCAGCACGATCAATTGATCTAAATTCAACTTCAGATGATCTAACACTTCCGGCAAAGAAATTAATTCTGGATTAACTTTCTGATAGGCAAATGTTCCTGCTTTCTTGCGGCGACCTTCAATGGATAAATTGCGCACTAATAACGGACAGTTGAAGATGAGGTTGTCGTAATCCTGGCTCACTGAAGCGTACGCATCGCCTTTCTTGACCATGTAAGCAGTCTGCGCTTCTCCTTCTGAAGGAGCTTGGACGATAGGCAAACCTAATGCAGTAATAACTGCCTCGGCATCTTTACGCATATCTTTAGTAAGAACAGCAGTCCTGGCAGCGAATTTGCGCATCGAATCAAGATCTTTGTCTTCGGTCGCTTCTTTTAATTTTAAGACAGCTTCTGTTTTTACTGCACTGCGTTTTTCCCAAGTCTTCTGTTTAATTTCTGGAGGTTTGCCATCAAAGACAAAAATTAACTTTAATCCTTGTTCCATTAAAGCAGTAGTCCGACTGAACAAACCAATTAAGTGTGAAGTTACCCGGCCTTTGCTGTCAGTTAAGACTGATCCATCAGGAGAACGTATGGTGGTAAGAAATTGATAGAGTATATTCATGCCGTCTATCGCCAACACTTTGCCTTTAAGATCAGCAATAGATATTTCTTTCCGGATTACTAATTCTTTAAACTGCAGACCCATTTCTTCCCCCGGTAGTTGAAGGTTTTACTAATAGTTTATGATTAAAACCGGATTTGTTAGCCCACTCAAAAGCAGCATGCATCGCTAAGGCTAAAGCAGCTCCCACCACTGGCGCTAAGACCACTATTGTAAGTGATGCATCTTTAACGGGCAGAGCTTTATTCTTTTCGTTTAGATATGCTTGGAATGCTGCGTCAATCCGTTCTTTTTCTTGTTTAAAATATCCTTCAAACATGGCTACCAAATCTCTTTCATTTCCGAAAGAAAGAATAAGACGCTTTTCCTGTGCCTTCAAGATAACACCATTATAAAGCTCATAACATCCTTTCAAAAACTGGTTCTGAATGGTGTTGGCGTGAAGAAGATATCTGCATGCCTTAATCTGTGTTTTTCGGTGTTTAAAGAAAGTACACAAAAGGTTTTCCATATTCCTCGCACGTTTCAGCAGATTCTTAAAACTGGGATGTTTATGTAATTTTTTATCCAATGATAACATGCAAACCAATATTTTACGAAAATCTTTTCTAATGCTTTGAAGCGGAGCTTTTGAGGTAATGGTTTCTTTTAGAAACCGGTCTAAATCCTCTTGCTGATTATGCTTAAAATAATCATAGAAATGTTCTGCACGTCGGTAATCCAAAGTGCCAAGCTCAATAAAATTGTTTTTTATTCTCTGTTCAGCAGCTTTCATTTCGTAAGCTGCTTTTTGTGTATCAATCATTTTAAACCCCTCTTTCTAATTTTGCGACCACAGCATTCTGAAATGCTTCTGTCCCGAGCATTTCCTGTGCTTTTTTGGTAAGTTCATGCGTATAAAGAAATAACAAGGGAAGTTTTTTTATTTGTGCTTCCATATAAGCTGCAGAGACGTCTCCTTCATCACACTTTGCTTTTTTCTTGGCTTTGCAGAAATAAGTTACTGCACCAACGGCAGAAGGAACCTTAATCAATAAATTAACTTCTGCATTTTTGCGCACAATTTCATGCTCTTGAATCACAATTTCTTTTGCGGCAAGGAAAAATTCTGCAGAAGGCAGGAAATTATCAGGAATACTATCATAAATTTTTGGCTTCCGTGAAACTCTTTTTGTTTTAGTCGATTTTGATTTATTCTGTGAAAGTACTTTTTCTATTTTTTCTTGAAGTTCATCTTCAAGAGGTTCCGGCAGTGGCTCAAATGGTTCTTCTGGTGCAAAAGATAAAGCTGAGATTTGTTCTGATTCTTGAACCGACTGAGGTGATTGTTGCAATGGTTGAGGTAAGGATGGAAGAGTAGATTGCACTTCTTCGTTTGCTGCAGGAGCGACAATTTCTTCTCTAGCTTCTTCTCTGACAAACAATATTTGCTTAATGCTGGAGGATGCTTCTTCATCAGAAAGCATATGCCATTTCCAAAATAATTCTCTGTTGCCCGCAACAGTTACCTGTAACGGAACAGTAAAATCTTTTAGTGAACGGAGCGCAACTTTTGAAAGCAAGTCTAAAGAGTTTTCCCGCAATATTTTTTGCTGCTTTAAAATTTCCAACACTTGAAAATCCTTGGGATTGAGATTGCCTGCAGCGAAATGGTACAGCTGTTCTTCCTGGCCGGGAAGATAATATAAAGGAGTGCCGCCTATTTTCAGATTTGAAATCTTAACTTTGCCCTGCGCAGCCAAATCCGATAGATGCGCTGAAGCTAGCAAGATTTCTGTACCTATATTCTTAGCAACTTTAGAAGGTATAGTTGGACCTACTACTTTCAAAAAATAGAGAATTTTGTCCTGGTCGCTCATAAGAACTGGGAAGAAATGCCTTTTATATAGTTTTCTTTACTGGAGATGTGAAAGAAAATCATATCTGCAGTTGAAAGGAAGTTTCCTTTCTTACTGTAGAGGCGAACAAATATTAGTTTACGGTCTAGTCCAACTTACCTGGTAATAAGTTACATCGTTCTCATCATCAACGATAGCCAGTAACAACCGCTTTTTGGTGCTGTGAGCCACTCTGTTTTTAGCGCTGAATTCGTGCCAAGTAAAAACACTGGCTTCATGAACCGGAAAGACAATCCATTTAGCGTGATCTTCACCTGGTTTTACTCCCCGATCATATACGCGGAAATCTGCGCCAAACTTGAGAGCAGTCTTGATTATGTAGCCGCGATTCCGCATATCTCTAAAAACAATATAGCGAATCCAGAAATTCGGCTCTACTTTACGAGCTTTCTTGACATATAGTTCAAATGATAAAGATTTACCAGACTCATTTTTTATGTTTAAGCGTTCACGTTCTAACAGATATAATGCTTCTAACAGAGATAATTCTACTTTTCCACTTTCATTTAAAGTTCCGAATCGAGATTGATTGAAGAATTCTCTGGCATCATCAGAAGACTCAGTAATTACTCTTTCTCCAGCAAGAATACCTAATACTGGATTCTTCAGTTTTTTTAGTTCTACTTTCAAGTCTTCCGAAGTTTCAGCAGCTGCTGCTTCAGAGGCTTTTTTCTTAGCCATGTAATTGGTTAAAAGAATGGTCTTTTAAAAAGCTTTGCTTGATTCGACCCAGTATAATTTCTGAGTGATAATCATCGTCATTGCCAAAAGGCGAGCGGCAAAGATGATTATCACTCACTTATTGAAGTGTGCCTTGATTCGACCCAGCTCCACCAAGCATCTTTCCCGAGAATAATATGATCCAACAGCGGAATACCCATTAATTTCCCCGATTGAATTAGGTTTTTTGTAATTTCCAAATCCTCGTTGGACGGTTCAGGATCACCCGAAGGATGATTATGGAGCACAATAACCGAATGTGCTAAATGCTTAATCGCTCCATGAAAAACTTCTCGAGGATGAATTAAGGAAGAATTGAGAATTCCTACAGTAATTGTTTCATCAGCAATAATATTATTTTTAGTGTCTAAATAGATGGCCATAAACTGTTCTTTCTGCAGGGATTGAGTCTTAGGAAGATATAGTTCTGCCGCTTCTTTGGCGCAGCTTATTTTCTTATTCTCTTTTCTGTAACCTATCCTTTTGTGGAGTTCAAACATAACAACAATTTGTGATGCTCTGGCCGGGCCGATGCCATATTGCTGCTGCAATTGCTGTAAGGAACAGGCAGAAAGATTTTGTAATCCATAAGTCGAAATTAAGCGATTAGATATTTCTAGAATATTTTCTTTCTTAGTACCTGACTTTAGGATTATGGCGAGAAGTTCTGCTGAAGAAAGAGCTGGTGAACCTTCTTTCTGCAAGCGTTCTCTAGGCCTGTTTTCCGGTGCAAAATCAGTGATTTTCATGTATTTACTAGTTAAATGTGGTTTATATAGTCTAGCCGAACCTGTCTGGTGCGGGAGTGGATAAGGACAGACATACCAATAGCCCCTTAATCTCTAAAATTTTGAAGAATTAAAGGTTTTGGGAATTTGTCCAGTGCGAGAGAAGATTATAAACTGTTTCCCGACAAAACATTTAAGAATTTCAAAAGAATAGGTTATACTATGAATCGTACTATCAAGCTATTGATGCTCTCAGATGTCTTAATTTTTACCGGCTTTGGCCTTATTGCACCGATATTAGCTATCTTTATCAAAGATAATCTTACCGGAGGGACCATTTTCGCCGCCGGGTTTGCCAGTACCTTGTTTCTCATCACCAAATCAATCATACAACTTCCATTCTCCAGATACGTTGACAAGCATGAGAATAAAGTAAAATGGCTTATGGCTGGGACATTTATTATCTCTTTAGTACCGTTGGTTTATATTTTTTCCAATCATATTTATTTTATTTATGCTGCAGAAATATTACATGGTATCGGCAGCGGATTAGCATATCCCACTTGGTTGGGATTATGGAGCACCCATCTTGATAAAAAACAAGAAAGTTTTGAGTGGAGCCTTTATTCAACCGGTATCAGTGTAGGAACAGCAATAACTGCTGTAATTGGAGCAACACTGGCCGAATTTGCCGGATTTACTTTTACGTTCTTGCTGGTAGGACTTATGTCTTTAGCTGGATGCGGAATATTATTTTTCCTTGAAAGAAAAAAAGAACAATTGCGGGGATCAAAAATTAAAGATTATCCAAAAAGAAGCAGAGCAACGAACGGCACGAACGGAAAATATTAATTCTAATCGAATGCTTTTTGCATAAGTTTCATTCTTTCTTTGGGGTTTTCCGCCTTGGTTATAAAAGATCCGGACACAATATAATCTGCGCCTGCCTTAACTGCATCTTTGGCTGTTGCCGGATTCATACCACCGTCAACAATTATTTTAACTTTTGGATTCTCTTGTTTAATTTCATTAATTTTATTTAAGGGATATTTCAAATATTTTGCTCCATAAAATCCTGGATGAACAGTTAAAATAAGCACATAATCAAGAGATTTTAGATAAGGTTTAATCTTGGAAACTTTAGTTTCTGGATTCAAAGCTAAAGCAACTTTCTTTTTTTGTTTTTTGTTCGTTTGAATGTAACCAGCAATGTCAATAGTTTCAGCTTGCACTATGCAGAAATCAACCTTTTTCCCATGCTTCTGAATCCATTTATCTGGTTCTTTCACCATTAAATGGGCAATGTACTTGAATTTCTTTGACAACTTAAATGGAAACCACAAAGAGGTATTAGGAACAAATTTTCCATCTGCAACATCTAAATGAAGAGAAGTAGCAACTCCAGCAAGATTATTTAGCATCGATTCTAATTCCTGCTGGTTCTTAGCCATGACTGAAGGGAATACGTTCCGTCTCATCGTTCTAATCTCTTAATTTTCTCCAGCCTGCGTACATGCCGCGGTTCTTGGGAAAAACCAGTGGTTAAGAATAATTCAATCATCCTCTTGGATTTATGTAAGTGAGCAAACCAGCCGGATAAACAAATGATATTAGCATTATTATGTTCCTTAGATAAACGTGCTTCCCGCAAGGAATAAGGAATTACTGCTCTGGCGCCTTTTATTTTGTTGGCAGCAATACACATGCCCTGCGCAGAACCGCAGATTAGAATACCTAAACTTTTTTCAGCAACAACCTTTCTAGCTAGTGCAGCGGCAAAATCAGGATAATCATCTTTTGGATCGAGCTTCTTATTTCCCACATCTATATACGGAACGTGTTTGTGCTCAAGCCATTCTCTAATCTTTTCTTTAAGAACAAACCCGGCGTGATCCGCACCGATATATATTTTTTTCATGATCAGACCTCTTTTTATGATTATATTATCCTTTAATATTATCCCTTTCCTTTAATATCATCCTCTTCTATTTAATTTTTCCTAGGAAAACAAATCTTTGACAAAAATCCAATCTACTAAAAAGTGTGATAGACGGATAACATCTGGTTTTCTTATCTCTTCTCCCGATGGAACTAGGTGAGATTCACACCAACCCTTATATTTTAAAGAAAATGGATGTAAATATATCCTGGCACCGGAAGGGTGTTCAATTTGCTGAGGTTCCTGCTTATCTAGTAAAAATTCTAATCCCACACTGCCATTGACCACATAAAGATGATCTTTCAAGCCCACACAACTTCCTTCTTTAATAGTCCTAGCGATATATTTTATAAGCAATTCTGAAGGATTTTTATATTCTTTTTTTCTTCTTATTAGTTGGTCTATTAAACTTTTAGGAGGATAACTTGCATCATTCCGTTCGTCAATTGCCCAACTTACCACTCCCTCTCTTCGAAAATAATCTAATTTATATTCTTCCTGTATTGCTTGGATTTTTTTTTGTGTTAATAATTCTAAATTCTCATAATCTGGTTTTATCCGCCTTGAATCGCAAACTCCCCCCACTGCCTTCATGCTTTTCTTGCAGAACCAAATAATTGTATCCTCTTTTCTGCTACCTCTTGTATTAAATCGCGAGCCGGCGATAAGATATTTCGCGGATCAAAATTTTTAGGTTTGACGTGAAGAGCCTTTCTTACTGCAGCATCAAAAGCGATGCGTATGTCGGTGTCGGTATTAATTTTGACAACACCATTTTTTATTGCAGCCTTAATTTGAATATCGGGAACTCCTTTCACTCCTGATAAATCTGCACCGTATCTTTCCGCTGTTTGTACCAAACTCTGAGGAACACCGGAAGCACCGTGCAACACTAATGGAACTGTTACTTTCCGTTTGATTTTTTGAAGAACATCCTGCCGTAAGGAAGCTTTTCCTGTAAACTTGTAAGCGCCATGAGATGTTCCGATAGCTACAGCAAGAAAATCGCACCCTGTGCGTTCAACAAACTCTTTTGCTTTTGCGGGATCAGTATAGATGATATTTCTGGAAGAAACTAAATCTTCTGCTCCGCCGATGGTTCCTAATTCTGCTTCTACAGAAATACCTTTCCGATGAGCAAGAACCACTATTTGTTTAGTTAGACGAATATTTTTTTCAAAATCTTCAGGTGAAGCATCAATCATAACGGAAGAATAACCCTTCTGAATAGCTTGCTTAATTATGCCCATATCTTTCCCGTGATCGAGATGAAGTGCAATAGGAACATTAGATAATTCAGAAGCTGTTTTTGCGATAGCGTACAAATAATCCATGCCTGCATATTTCAACGCTCCTTCTGAGGTAGCGAGAATAATTGGAGCTTTCAATTTGCTTGCTGCAGCAACTACTCCTTGGACCATCTCCATATTGTTGATGTTAAAGTGAGCTACTGCGTACTTTCCTTTCTGCGCTTTCAACAATAATTTTTTGGTATCAGCAAACATTTTTCAGAGCCTCTTAGTGTTTATTTGAAGGTTATACTTCTTCATTAGCACTTTTGCTTCTTTTTCTGTTAATTGGCCGTTCTTGGCTCCGACGTGTTGAATGACTGAAGAAGCATTCACTTGCCCTAAACGCAAAGCGTCATCGAAAGAATAATTTTTAATTAAACCAGCTAGGAATCCGGAAGTAAATGCATCTCCTGCTCCAGCGGTATGAACTATTTTTACATTTGGAGTTTTGGTAAGAGAATACATAGTGTTGTCTTGTAAGGCATATACCCCTCTTCTTCCGTCAGTGACTATGGCTGTTTGCGGACCGCACTTCTGTAATTTTTTTAACAAAAATTCAAAATTGGAAGAAGATGTTTTCAGCAAAGCCCGCGCCTCTTCCTTATTGAGAACTAAGATAGCAGTATTCTGTAGAATAGTTGAGAGATATTTTTTTCCTTTTTGTGCTAAATACAAAGAAGGATTGAATAATAATTTGATCTTTTTCTTTTTAGCAAGAGCAACTATTCTGTGAGCAGCATGAAAAGATTTTCCGGTTAACGTAGCCAGATAAATCCAAGAACTATTTATTTGGGAAACAGGGATCTCTTTAGCAGATAAGTCTGCAGAAGCCCCTTTATGTACCAAGATGATTCTATCTTTTTCCTTGGTAGAGGAAATAATGGTTGCTAAATCTGTTTGTTGTTTACTTCTGGCATGAAAAATATTTTCTATCCCATCTGCTTTTAATTCCTTAAGAATAAAGTTTCCATCTTCATCATCGCCAATTTTGGTTGCAGTTTTTACTTTTAACCCTAATTTAGCTAAGGCAGAAGCGGAATTGGTTGCGCCTCCCCCAGAACGCTTGTCAACAGACTTGACTAAAACTTTATCGCCTAGTTTTAGAGAAGAGAAAGATTGTTCTATGGTTAAGAACATATCTACCGTTGCTGAGCCTACACAGAGAACATCATATCTGGACATCTATTCACCTAAAGAAAGGAATACCTAGAGATTTAAAAAGGATTCTGTTAAATCTCACCCAAAATTTAATAAAGAAGACCCTTGATAATGAAGCCATGGTAACCACAAATATGCCTAAAGATGAAAAAGTAGGCTTCCACAAGGGTTCTTTAGCTACTCTTAGCAAAGAACGGGAAGAATTGATGCGCATTCTACAGATAGTAGAGCAATTAATGCAGATGCACCTTAAGGAATTAAAGGATTTAGGTGTTGACCTAGCTGCACAAGCTAAGGATGAACCTAAGAAGCTTAAAGGCAAGAAAGCGATTGAAGATGTTCTTGGATAAGGCCTTATTTTGTTTGTTTATTTCTTCTCTGAACTAAAGTACACCTTTTGATTACTTGGTTCAAAATGTAATATCCGACCATCATCGCACTGAATCCAACTGTTCGTCACTCCCCCGCGCAAGTAAGGTTGTACGGAAGCAACTAATTTGTTATCTTTATAAAGATTTAAGGTTATATGGTCTACCTCATCATATCTCTCGTGATAAACCGCTCGTGCTTGAAGTCCGCCGATATCACAAGCTGCTAATTCTCTTTGTTGATTTTCATCACAGCTGTTCAATAAAGTAGTTAAGCCCATAATTGCACTTATTCTTGTTGATTTCATGTTTTAATCGCCCCCGAAGATATTTGTATATTTCACAAAAATACTTTTGTTATAATAATTATGTAAAACTATTCTACACAATCACTTCTCCCCTATGGATCTTCGGCAAGTAATTCAAAATAACTCCTTCCTTATATTTTGAACAGCCTACGATGTCTCCCTTGTATTCTATCAACACAAATTTAGCGTCTGGACCTAAGTCTTTCTTAAGATCAATCCCATGAAAATAAGCTTTAATTTCTCGGTCATCTAATTCAACAATATTTTTCAATTTATCTCTGGCTTCCTTAGCTAATAACTGCGCGCCTTCCTTGCTTAAACGCACGGAATTATTCTTTAATTCTGCGACATACAATCCAAATTTATCTACCCGCAATTTCTGCAGATCAATCTTGGCTATATCCTTGTTAATCAGAGAAATCCGTCCATCTTTACCTTGCAGATAAACATAATCTCCGGTAAAGAATGTGCCATAGGTTTCTTCGAAAGCTTGGCGGATTTTTTTAATGTCCCGAGTATTGAGGATGGTTAGAGTTTGCATTGTTAATTAATATCCTCCCATTCTTCAGCAATTTTTCTATCTTCCTTAGCTTTACATAGGTATGCTTTTATTAACCTCTTAAGCATATTTTTCTTTATCCAAAACACCTCAACCAACTCCCCACACTGGGTTCTCTTTTCGTTTAATCTCAGCAATTTCTTTAAGCACTTCAATTTCTCTCTTGGATAAATGTTTCTTCAATTCTTTTAGTTTCTTGAAATCATCTTCAGGAATATCTGTAAACAAGTAATCTCCTTCCTTGACCTGCCTTCCGATAGTTACTCCGTCCATGGCCATGGCAATTTGTTTTCCTTGTTCGGCTATAGTTAATGATTCCTGCGCTTCACCTAAACTTTTGACCGTAGAAATGCGCATTCCGTCTGCTCGCATGATTGGATCTCCGGTTCGAACCCTTCCTACTTCTATGTCAACTCCGCTAATTGCGGGATTGCTTTGCCGGAAGATGTACCCTTTCATCAGCAAAAATTTACAAGGACGAACTAAATTGGCTAACTCCCTTTTCTCAATTTCCTTCTTCAGATTATCAACATATTTTTCGTAATCCTCAATGGTCTTGTAAATTACTTCATTGAGAATAATAGTTAAGCCTTTAATCTTGGCAAATTCAATAATGTCCGGCGGAGTTTTGACATTAAATCCTAATAAAATACCCGTAAATTCATCTTTTTCTTTTAATGATTCCAGTTTAGAAAGATCTTTTTTAGTTACATCTCCTAAGGATGCTGAAGCAATGGGAATTTGTTTTTCTTCCAATAAATGGCGTACCGCTTCCAAACCGCCGATGGTGTCCGCTTTAATCATTACACCCTTTTCTTGCTCCGTAAAAGAAAGCACTTCACCCACTTGTTGCTGTACTTCTTGCTTGAGCCGTTCAACTTCCTCTGCTTTTCCTGAACTGCTTCGTAAGGGCATACCGGCAATGGCTTTTTCCAGTTCCGGAGCCGCTATCTTTACTCCGGTTGCCGCAATTACTTCTTTGACATTTTTGAATTTGCTTTTCTTCTCGCGCATATCTGTCAATTCTGCTGGTTCCAGCAAAGCGCGTATCTTAGTGACAATAGGTTGTTCCAAATTACCGATGATTAAAGTATCATTCACCCGCAATTTACCGCTGTAAATTATGCAATCGATAGTCATCCCAAATCCTTTTTCTTCTTTTACTTCCAAAATTGTTCCTTCACAATATCCTTTTTCTTTTACTTCCAATTGCTTTTCTAAATATTTTTTTGCCAGCCCAGTCAATACCATCAGTAGTTCAGGAATCCCTTGCCCAGTCTGTGCAGAAACAGGAATAATGGCAATCTGCTTGGTGAAATCGCTGACTCGATCAAAGCGTTCTGCCTGCAAACCGCGTTCGGCCACTTGAGCAACAATCTCATACATTTTCTTTTCAAAATTTCCTTGGATAGTGTATTCGAAAGAATTGATATTGTCTATGAGAAACTTCTTCTGGTCATACTTCCAGCCATGAATCAGATCAATTTTATTTGCCGCAATGATGAATGGCACTTTATTAGATTTGAGAATTTCGATTGATTCGACCGTTTGCGGCTTAAACCCTTCATTGATGTCTACCACTAGAATAGCAATGTCTGCCAAAGAACCGCCACGTTTTCGCAATGAAGTAAAAGCGGCATGTCCAGGCGAGTCGATGAACAATAAGCCTGGAATGGTTAATCCTGACTGAATAGCGTTTAAGAGCGGACCGCAGATGGTCTGAATTGTTTTTATGGGAACGATGCTGCAGCCGATAGCCTGAGTAATTCCGCCTGCTTCTCTTGCAACGACGGCAGTTCCTCTAATTTTATCTAAGATACTGGACTTTCCGTGGTCAACGTGTCCAAGTACAGTTACGATAGGTCTGCGGGTTGCCATGTATTGGTTTTTAGGGTAAATTCTATTTAAACTTAATGCAAGGATTGATGAAGCGAAAATTTATATATAAACCATATAAAATTATTTTATGATTTCCAGCTATCATTTGCCGGTATTTGCAAAACAATTTGCACAATATCTACAGGATAATTTAATTGGCAGGCTTTCTGCGGATGACATTAAGATAAAGATAGAAGAACAACACCATACATTAAGCATGCAAGTATATCTGCACGACGCCAGTTTTGGTGATGAGATTCCTTTGGGAGAATATTCTTCTCATTATGTCGGCAACCAAAAAATAAAACAGGAATTCAGAAGTGATTCCCTGCTCTTGGGATCTATCCACTTAATATACGAGACTGGCGAACGAAAAGATTTGCATACTGAAATTCCTTTTCCGTAATTCTAAGCTACCGGCCCCTAAAGTATAATGTATCTGAAGGATTAAATAGGATACAAAACATTTAAGTTACTTCTTTCTTTTTGTCCTTAGAAAGTGATTGAACAAAAAATCCAACAGATTAAAGAACAATTAGGCTCGGTAACTTTAGTCGCAGCAACTAAGGGAAGAACCGTAGAAGAAATAAACAAAGCAATTTCGGCTGGAATAACAATTATTGGAGAAAATTATGTCAAAGAAGCAGTGGATAAACACCGCCAATTAGCTGGAAAAGTCGCATTTCACCTCATCGGGCACTTGCAGAGAAATAAAGTTCCGAAAGCAGTGGAAATATTCGACATGATTCAAACCGTAGACAACCTTCATCTTGCAAAAAAAATTAATGAAGACTGTGCAAAAATAAATAAAAAGATGCCCGTTCTTATAGAAGTAAATATTGCTAAAGAGAAAAACAAAAGCGGCTGCGCTCCGGAAGAGGTAGAACAATTGGCTGCTGTTATTTCAAAACTTCCTAACTTACAATTGAAAGGATTGATGGCCATGGGACCAAATTTTACTGACCCCGAAAATATACACCCTTATTTTAAAGAGATGAAAAATCTTTTTGATAAAATCAAAAAAGAATATAATATGTCAATGCTTTCCATGGGAATGTCCGAAAACTACTTAATTGCCATTGAACATGGAGCAACAATGGTAAGAGTAGGTAAAAAAATATTTGATTAAAATAAAAATCCCAACCACCGCAAGCGGCGGGGTATCAACCCAGCAAACAAATGAAAGAAATAATCACCGAGCATTCCTGTAAAATCAAGGTAGAAATGCCGCCAAAAGACGTCCACGCCCAGATGGAAGTGTTTTATAATCCAGTGATGGCTTCTAATAGAAATATTGCGATCCTGTTATTAAATTCTGTAGATAATAAAGAAATGAATATCGCTTCTCCTCTGGCAGGTTCAGGCATTCGCGAATTACGGTTCTTGAAAGAATTAAAACCGGGAAAAGCAGGAAACATTTTTGTCAATGACATTAAAGAAAATTTTCCAAAAGTATTGAAGGAGAATTTGAAACTTAACGGTCTGAAAAAAGATAAACTTATCATCCATAATGATGATGCTAATCTCTTTTTGCTAAATCAGGTCAAACACTGCATTGAAGACCTATTCTGCGGTTATTTTGATTATATTGATATCGATCCTTTCGGCAGCCCGAATCCTTTTTTAGCTTCGGCGGTTGCGCGCATTACCCGAGAAGGGATCATTGCTATTACAGCAACAGATACTGCAGCATTGACCGGAACCTATCCAAAAGTGACCAAAAGAAAATATTGGGCTAGAGCAGTGCGCAATTACATGATGCATGAAATTGGGCTGCGGATATTAATTCGAAAAGTGCAATTGCAAGGAGTACAATTTGACAAAGCGTTAATCCCCATACTTGCATATCACAAAGACCATTATTTTAGAATTTATTTCAGATGCATCAAGGGAAAAGAGAAATGCGATGAAGTATTGAAAGAGCATCAATATCTACTGTTTAATCCAAAAAATCTGGAATTTAAGACTAGTGAGTTTAATCGGGAGAAAGGATTTGATTATTTCGGCCCCTTGTGGACGGGAACATTGTTTGATAAAAAATTGATTGCAACTATGAGCAAAGAAAATCCTTTTTCGGAAGAGCAGAAATTTCTAAATTTACTGCTGGAAGAATCTAAACTGGACACCGTTGGATTCTATGACCTGCATGTCATCGCCAAAAAATATGCATTAGAAACAACCAAACTTGAACCTGTTTTGAAAAAGGTAACGGGAGTTAGGACTCATTTTTCTGGCACGGGGATTAAGACGGAGAAAGGGATCAAAGAAGTAGTGAAAGCGATGATTTAACCGAAATATTTAAATAAAACACGTATTTACTTGTTTATATGATGAGGTTTTGGAATGGTTGCAAAAGAAGATTTACTAATGACAAAACACGCCCAAGACGAAGCTAATGATGAAGGCATCTCCAGAGTGGAAATCGCGGAAGCAATTAGTAGGGGGCCGAGAATTTCTGAAGGAAACCATTTCATTACTATCTACAGGCATTTCACGACAGCTTATGAAAAATTGCCTGACGGAAAATATAAAATAATAACGGTTCATTTAGGAAGACCAAGAAGGTGGAAAGGAAAGTAAAAAATACAAGCCAGCGACGAGTGATTATTGACAAATGAAATGCACCAATTGTAATATGGGAAATTATGAACCTAAAAAAATATCGTACTTATTTTTAGGTGAAACCATCGGCAAATTTGAAGCCTTGGTATGCAACCACTGTGGAGAAACTTTGTTTGAGTCCGCAGCATCAGACAACATTGAAGCAGAAGTAAAGCGACGCGGCTTATGGGGTTTACGCGCCAGAAGCAAAGTATCAGAAGTAGGAAATGCGTTGGATGTGCGTATACCAAAAGCTTTAGCTAAATTCCTTTCTTTAAAAAAAGGCCAAGAGATAATTCTTGAACCTATTGACAAGAATAAACTTCAGATTATTGTAGAATAAACTTTCTGTTCCAATAATTTCTTTGGTCGATATTTCGTGCAGAAAAGCCTCTTCAACTGATTGCAGTCAAAATAGGACTGGGCGGACCATCAGTCAATAGACCGATGGGAAGTGCTGAGACAAAAGAAAGAAAAAGATTTACTTCTTATATAGGATTTCGCAATCCTACTTCGTATTGCTCTCGTACTATTTCTGGTACGAAAGAAGCAGAATATTCCAATATTTCCTGAACCGAAGGTCCTAATACCGCTCCTTGTTCGCGATAGGGAGTTGTCTTTTGCGCATCGCGCCCTCCGGGCGCTTCCTGCTCGCTGACGCTCGCACCACGACGTACCCCACGTACGCGGTCATGATAATTGAAGTAACGTTCATCGGAGTAGAATAGTGAATCAACATAGAAAAAGTTCAGCCAAGAGGCCCGCGCAATTGCACCTGCTTCTGCATGTTGTCGAACGTAATCCGGATTAAGAACATAAATTCTCGTATTAGAAATATCTGCGCTGTTCAACCTCTTCATATTATGCACAAAGTCATCTCCTTGACCATAGACACGCTCGGCGAATTTTCGCTGTTCACCATTTAGTTGGTTATATTTCGCAGGAGTTGTGCCTATTTCTAAATAACGCCATTCTTTATCCTTTCCAGACAAGCATAAGCTAGGCAGGGTGATCAGTACCGTGTCCGGAGCAACAAGAGCTTGCTGAACATCTGCTTGACTAGGCAGGTAATTTCCATTATTGGTTAATTGGTCCAAAGCATCGTCAATATTTTGTAAAACAGGATTCTGAGCTTCTCTGGTTATGGCAAGAGTAGGAGTTTTATTCACGTCGTCTAGGAAGTATATTTCTCCGTCCGCGGTGTAAAAACATTGACCGCGTAAATTAGCATTATGTCTGCGTTCGTTCATCAATTGATCAACATGCAACATAGTGCCTAGTTGAAGTTGTTTGTACGCATCGCGTAAGTTTCCAGTAAGTGTTTCTAATGACATGGTAAGTTCCCCTTATGGTTTAGGTATAAAGCTTATTTTGCCGTTGAGTTATAAAACTTTCCAAAAAAAGTATGTGCATAGCTCATTTTTGGCTCGTCGACAAAATGGCGATAATTTTTACTAATTGTAAACTGGTATTTATAAACCATCGACGACAGACCAGCTATGCACATACCAAAAAAAAATAGCTATTCAATATCCGTCAGTTTGTAGTTCACTACGAAAGGATATACTAGCGCAATAATGCCGAAGAGAATGAATAGGGGCAAATATGATTTCATAAAGAAAAAAAATGCGGCAAATCCTAAAGTTAACATTCTTCCGACGTTCAAAAAGAACTCCCGGGTTTTCCAGAATTCTAAATCAGGTTTTTTTGCATCCAGCGATATCGCCAGACGCAAAGGAGAGGAGATAGTATAAATTATAGTGAAAAGCCCCACTGCGATATACCAAGCGACCACATTCTTAGCGAAAAATAAAGTAGCGATTGAAACTGCAAGCAGGAAAAATAGAATCTTGATGAACCCTTTTCTTTTTTGGCTTTTGTCAGATTTATTAGAGAGAATAAGAGTTATAGCTAATCCTACGATACCAACATATCCTAAAAAGAAACCAACGTCAAAACTGCTTTCTAAAAAAAGCAGCGCGTAAATAGGTATGATTGCCCCGTTAAAATGCTGCAATGATCCTTCTAATAAAGTGATAGTTTTCAATCCCTTAAAATTGCGGACACCATTAAAAAAAGAAGTGCTTATTTTTTCCTGAGGTACATATTTCAAAACAATCCCTATCGGAATAATAAATAATATTGATGAAAGAATAAACAATTTACTGAAGCCAAAAGCTTGAGCAAATACTGCGCCAAGAGGGGGGATAATAATGGAAATCAATCCCGGCAGGACCATGTAAAATGAAGAATCTACTGCGTTGGTTTTTCTCTGTGAATTTCTGAAGAAGATATAATTTAAGGTAATCCAATAGATGGCAATATTTATAGCTATTAAAAATGCATATATAAAAAAGGAGAGGGACGTAGAAAATACTGCAAAAGAAACCGCAGCTAAACTAAAAACTAAAAAACCTGCAGCTAGAAAATTACGTAAAAAATAGGTTTGGACTAAAGAGATGGTCGCTAGACTCAGCCCCGAGTATAAGGTATATAACAATACTATCCCGGGTAAAGAAAAACCCTGCTGTTTAAGGAAAAATGGTACAAAGGAAAAAGAAAGGTTTGCGCAGACTGCCTGAAGCATCAAAATTATAAAAGGAATTTTAACGCGGGAAAAATAAGCTGTTGAAGAAACAACCCCGTTTTGAATATAAGAATTTAATCGTTTCATATTATGCTCTGAACGAGAGAACACTTTTTATGGTTTTCTATGGTTATGGTCGTCTCGAAAAAAATCACTTCTTCCGTTCATACTTCCCCATTAACTTTGCTTCGGCAAGAACATGGTTTTTCATGGCTTTTTCTACTTCTGCCGCAGTAGAACCTTCCGGAAGATCTAAATTGGTATCCAATGCATAAAGCTTGAAGAAATAGCGGTGTTCCCTATCGGGAGGACAAGGGCCGCCATAGGCATCTTTTCCACCCGTATTTCTTCCCAATACTCCTGAAGGATTCCTTCCTTCAAATACTTCTTCTGTTCCGAGAGGAATATTGAAAACAATCCAATGATCCCAGACCTTTATTCCGAATTTAACTTTTACAAAATCAGGAATATCTGGATCATCCATGATGAGAACTAAACTTTGAGCCTCTTCAGGAACATCAGAAACAGTTAATGGCGGGTTGATGTTTTGACCATCACAAGTATATTTAGAAGGGATTTTCTCGCCGTCTGTAAATGCTGGACTGGTTAATTTCATCACAATTCTCCTATTATTGATGGTTAGATTTATTTAACAGATTGCACTTAATTAAAATGATAATAATAATAATAGGGTTATTAATTATTTACAAAATTAATTTTATCCTAATGCCAAATCCATCTTAGCGACTTCTGCATTCTGCACGCCATCAATAAGAGACATCTTTTCGGCAATTGCATCAAAATCAGAACCTTCTACATCATACATGGCCATGACCAGAACTGCTTTCAAACCAAAAGCAATTGGTTCAATCTTAGTCTGCATTTGTCCGATTGCACCTGCTTTCTGAGCAATGTCTTGTGCTTTTTTAGAAATTGCATCTAGATTTGTATCTGGAGATTCAGGCATTAATTTGAAGGTAATAATAGCTTTTGCCATTTTTATTAATTAGGTCCTTCAAAGCCGCAGGGGCAGGTGTATTTCAATCCATTTACCCTAGCAAAAGAGCTGCGAACTATTTCATAGTCGCCGCACTTCGGGCAAAGAAAAGTAACTGCTCCTTCGTCGTTGTCAATTCGTTTCTTAGTAGATATACATATTTTTGCTTGCATTAAAAATCACTCCATGATTTTTGATGTACCAAAAAAGCCTTTTTGCTTTTTTAAGTACATAGAGGCCATCAGACTGAAGGTTATTTATAAAGTTTTTTGTGGTATGAGCGTATTTTGTTAATGGTAACTTTTATTACCACTTGAACTTTTAGAGAACCATATCATTCACTTTTCTTCCACACTTACAACATTCTTCTCAACTTTAAAGGCAACTGGAAGGAATTTCTCCAGCACATACATATTTGTTTCTGCGTGTTTACTTAGTTCTCTGGCTTTCATTTTGGATCCGGGCAATAGTCCCATGAACTGAATCAATTGGTCAGCCAGATGATAATCTACAGCAGAATTATCATCTATCTGTTTCTTTAATTCTTCTGCTGCCTCTTTGCCGATTTCTTCAGAACTTTTATTTTTCTCGACGATAGCATCACCTGCAAGAAGAATGGGATTATCGTAATCAACTTTCCCTTCTTTACTAAACACGCCCCATACTAACACTTCCCCGCCAATACTCTCCGCTTTAGCGTATTCCACCCGAATGTTAACTGGGACATTATAATGCTTTACACTTCCAACTACTGCGTTTCTTATTCTTTCACCGACTTCTTTCTCCTGTAATTCTGCAGATACATTTACGATGCCGCGAATTTGTTCAAGTTTTCCTTGTCCGACCAAGGTTATCTTTGGAACCTTAAACGGTAATTCTTCTGCAAGAGCAGAAAATGATGCGTATTTGTGAATATTGAAACGAGGACTGATTTCTAATTTTATTTGACCCTGGCCTTTAGGATAATAACCGCGCTTGAGGATTTTTATCTCTATTTTTTCTACGAACCGATTAAGGTACGGCAGCAAAATATTTTGCAAGTAATCAACTGATGCCTGCCATTTGCCGCAAGTTCCACCAGTGATATTGAAGGTAACTTTTCCCGGAGCAAACAAGCTGGGCAGAATCAATGCTTGCAGTAATAAAGTAATACTTCCAGCCGTGCCGATGTCAAGATCATAAATGCCTTTCTTTATCTTTCCCGGCTTGAAATGAAGTTCAGTAGAACCTAAGTCAATGTTGTTAGTTTCTGCATGACAAAGTTCCTTCAACGCCTTGATAGCAGTAAGATGCTGCGCTTTCAATCCAGAATCGCTTCTGCCTGCTCGGATATTTGTTACTTTGAATTCTTGTCCGGTTAAAGCTGAGAGTGCTAGTGCAACCCGTACCAGAGCTCCACCGGCCTCACCATAATTCCCATCAAGTTCTATTATTTTCCCTAAAGGTGTACTCTCCACGTTTTTTCTTTTCAATGACACCATTTTCGCAAAAATATTTCAAATATCTTCCGGCTAAGTCAAAACTTCTTCCAGTTTTAACTATTTCTCTTCCCACTTCTCCGAAAGTAAAGTGTCCTTTCTCTTTATAAAATCTCCGCATCACTTCCAAAGCGTGTTTTTTCCCGTCCCCATTAGGAAGCTTTTTATTTTGATAAGAGGTAAGAGCTTTACTTAATTTTTTCTTTTTATCTTTTACTGTAAAGTTAATATGTTTGTAAAATTTCTGCAAGCTATCTTGATTGCCAAGTTCTATTTTCCATTTAGCAGTTATATTATTTTTCTTGGATAAGTAAATTCCAACCGAATAAGTTTTTGTTTCAATTCCAAAATTGAAGCTCCCCAACCCTAAAGGGTGGGGATTCTGACGATAGTTTTGGCA
>CAYHVV010000003.1:0-31477 GCA_964360115.1 uncultured Methanosarcinales archaeon
TACTTAAAGAAAAGCAGAACTATTATTTATATCATTCGTTTTCTAAGACACTCTGGTTTTGTTGTAGGAAGAAAAACTTACGAAGAAGTCAAGAAATGGAAAGACTTCAATTTCGATAAAATAAAAGCGACAAAAATAATAATTTCGAATAACCCCGATTTCAATCTTAATAAAGGATATATTCTTGCAATTTCTCCGAAAGATGCTTTAATGAAAGCTTCAAATTTAGGATTCAAGAAAATTCTTTTAACTGGTGGTGGAACAATAAACTCATCATTTATGAAAAATAGGTTAGTCGATGAAATGATAATTGATATTGAACCATTTGTGTTAGGAAATGGAATAAGAATTTTCTCTCGGGAAGATTTTGAAAGTAAGCTGAAATTGCTCGATGTTAAAAAGTTGAAATCTGGAATCCTACAATTGCATTATAAAGTCATAAAATGAACGTGTGCTTCACTATCTACTTAACAAATCTTATATCTTACGCAGGTTCTCAAACTTCTCCGGTTTTGGCTTCGCCCAAATCCTTCGGATTTTTCCTCGGCTCGTTCGAGGCTCTGGTTTCTAACATTGTTATTAATATGTAAATAAATGAAGAATTTTATCCAAATGTTTTATAAAAATTAAACGGCTATTTAATGATCATGGGAAATAGACTAACCGATATCATTGACGAAGATGAATTTAACGAAGTTATGGAAAAACATCCTGAATTTTTGCAAAAACTAATGGGTATTACACATTTAAGTGAAGAAGAAGCAAGAGCAAGAATAGGGAAGTGGTTTTATAGTTCAAATGGTATGTTGAACAATGAGAAGCCCATAACCATTTATAGAAACGATGGTCCTGAATCACTTTACCGCTTTTTTGAGAAGCCGGATTGGTCAAAAATTCTCCCCTAATTATAAAAAATAAGAAGAAAATATAGAAAAAAATAAATTAACTTTTACCGTTTATTCCCCATGTAAAAGAACTTCTCAATGGAAACTTCTTCAACCTTGTAATTTCCGGAACGCGGATGGTTGCTGGCAGAAGCCGGTGTTGATTGTCCTCTTTGGATGTCTGGGTTGTTAGCGGGTATCTCTCCTAATTTAGGAGGTATGTTACTAACTGCTTGCGGGGATTGGACCATTCGTTGTTGTTTAAATGCGTCTAATTCTTTTCGCATAGCCTGCATCTGTTCTTGGAATTCTGTAATTTTCTTAACCAAAAATTGGCTGTTTTGCTGCAGAATGTCTTTGATTTTATCCGGATGAAGATCAGCTGAAGCCGATGATTCTTTCTGCGGTTCGGTAGCTTGCATACGATCTCTGATAGAGCTGTACTCTCCATCTTTAGACCGGAAAATCTTTTCTGCTTGAACTACTGCGTCATCGCGGTCTGATGCCAATCCTTGGCGCATCAAATCAAGAGCAAGTTTATTTATTTTCTGAATTCGTTCAACATCCATTGAAACCACCTTTGCTAGTTTCAAGGATACTAAAAAATTTATATTTTTTATTATCCATCGAAAATCACCCTCTTTTATATTTAATTACTTATCAGCAAGGAGAAAAAATATTGCTTAATAACGTTTTCTATACTGAAAGCACTATCTTCTGTTTTCGCTTTCAGATGCTAAGAGGGAAAGGAAAACTATTCCTCTGGCATGCCAAAAAGATCGTTGTCTTTTTGTGCATATAGCTCAGGTATATGAAAAAATGCAAAATGAAATAATGGCTTCTAGTAATATGCCAAATAACATAAATCCAAGAAAAAATTATCCGCAGACTAATGGGATCTGAAACGGCAATACTTTGGCTGTACCCAAGAAAACCAATATCAAAGCAATAATTATTCCTATGAACAACCCATATATAAAAAACTTAAATTCAATGATACCTAACTGGCCCCTTTTATCCATGTAGGGAAAGAAATTTTTTTGATATATAAATGTTTCTTTTTTGAACTTTTTTGCGACATTTTCTCCGTCTTATATCCGGCATAACCTTTATATATCATCAGACTATACTTTAAGCGATGTATAAAAAGAGGTGTACAGTAGGTAGAAGTAGCTTTATTTATCGGTCTATTGGTGATGCCAAGGGGCAAGTAACCATCTTCATTATCATCGGGATTTTATTAGTGCTGGCAGTGACCTTAATTATTTTTGTGCGTAAAGAAATAATTACATTTAACCCTGAAGAAATAATCCCTACAGAAAAAGGAAAAGTAGAAAATTTCATCACCGCTTGCATTGACCAGGTAGGGAACGATGCTTTAGTGAGGGTCGGATTGCAAGCAGGTTATATTGAGTTGCCTTTTGATGTGGTGAATGACAATAACCGGCGCTTAGAAATATCTCCTTCTCTCGCAGTACCTTATTGGGCTTACGGATCAGAAACGAGTATTCCTTCTTTACAGCAAATCAAGGAGCAGATAGATGATTATCTAGAAGAGAATGTCCGCGATTGCCTGTTTTCTATGGAAGCATTTCAGGAAACTTATGATTTGATTGAAAAAAGCGAACTAGCTGCCAATACTGAAATAGTGCAAAGCAAAGTAATTTTTAATCTGCATTGGGATGTAGAAATCCGCAGTAAAAGCGGGGAAATCATTACGGAAGTGGTTGATCATGTGGCTGAATCTCCCGTGAAATTAAAAAACGTCTATACGGTGGCGCGGGCGGTAGTTGAGAAAGAGATGGATACGCTTAAGTTGGAAGATATCACTCAGGATTTAATCGCGTTAGAACATCCAGATGTGCCGGTAGCAGGAATGGAATTAAGCTGCAGCAAAAAGAAGTGGGAAGTTGAAAAAGTCAAAAATACTTTACTGGAATTAGTGCGGTTGAATATTCATGAATTAAAGATCAAAGGGACAGATTTTATTGAATTTCCGGAAGATTTGACTTATTATCAAAATCATTATGTCTGGAATCTGGGTTCAGAATTCATATATCCGCAAGTCAGTGTCTTGTTTAATTTTGATCAAACTTATCCTTATACCTTTGGCGTGACTCCTTTAGTAGGAAATAAAATGCAGAGTTCACAGCTCGGTGGCAGTGATTTGTTGTCGTTCTTATGTATCCAAACGTGGAAATTCACCTATGATTTGGTCTATCCGGTGATGGTTAAAGTGAAGGATGAAACGACCGGATATACTTTCCAGATTGCTTTTACGGTCCATATAGTCAGAAATAATCCTAGCCGGGGAGAAGCAATACCACAAGCTTCTTATTTTATTGATACTATTTCAGATGAAGAATATTGCGGGGTAAAAGATATTCCCATGACCGTGTTGACGTATGAGGCAGTTGAGAATGAAAATACTGGCTTCTATAATCGTGAACCTTTGGAAGAGGTACAGACCAGCTTTACCTGTTTGCGTTACAAATGTGAATTATTAAACACTGAATATGGATTTGGGGGAAGAGGACATATAGCCGGTTACACTACTAATTTCCCTTACTGTGTGGGAGGGATTTTAAGGGGAGTAAAAGATGGTTATAAAGAATCCTGGCAACGCGTAGTGACTGGTGCGGGAAAAGAAGTAGAATTGGATTTAGTTCCCTTGTATGAATTTCCTACAAACAAAATAACTATCATCAAACATAATTTTGTTGATGCAGAAAATGTAGGTCCGGGAGTGAAACTCAAGGAAGGAGAATTAGGATTAGTGAAAGTAACTTTCAGAAAAAAGGATGATCTGCCGAGAACACCTTTTCATGAATCTACCATTACTAAAGCAGTAACCAAAGATCAGGAAGCAGTAGAAACGTTGGATAATCTAAACTTTTTAGCCAAGGCCGATTTCACTTATGAGTTAGAAGTAAGCGTCTTAGGTAATGAAAAGTTTGTAGGCGGATATAAAGGAAACTGGATTGTTCCATGGAGTGCGCAAAAAAATGCGCAGGAAATAGTATTTCATGTTGCCAGCCGAGAAACTAACAACGAAGAAAAAACATTTGATCTGATGATGAACTTGGGAGAATATAGCAAATATGTTCCTGCCCCTGAAATAAAATAACTATGAATAAATAACCATACAGATAACCCTAAAATAATAAATACAGAAAACAGATAACCATAAAGTAATAAACACCGAAAAAGGAAAAAGAAAAAAAGAATGGTGGATGTAAAAAAGACGGGAATGAAGGTGTTGGTGTTGCTAGTTATTGCTCTCTTCCTCAATCTGCCAATCGTGAGCGCGTTAGAAATTTCTAATGTTCATGCTGAAGTTGTTTCTTCAAACCAAGCGCAAGTTTTATGGGAAACGGACGAGCCGGCAAATAGCTTAGTAAAATATGGTGCTTCACAGCAAAGCCTTAATCCCGTCGGTGATGCGAGTAATGTGGTACAGCATAACGTACAGATTTCAAGTTTAACACCCAACACAACTTATTATTATACCGTGCAAAGCGGCAGCGTAGTTGATGATAACGCCGGTGGTTTATATTCGTTCAGCACTCCTGCTCCAGATACGATCCCTCCGGAATTAAAAGTAGAAATACCTTCTGCAGTGGCAGGAAATAATCTGGATATTTCTGGAATGGCAGAAAATGGTGCTACTGTTCGTGCTTATGTGGATGGTACTCTACTGCTTTTGGTGGAAGTTTTACTTTAGTAGGAATTCCCTTAGCTAGCAATGTTGAAAGCACGGTTAAAATTGAAGCAGCCGATGCAGCTGGAAATACAGTGGCAGTAGAAGGAAAAGTATTTGCCGATACCAATAAACCTACTTTGCAGCTTGCTCCACTTCCTGAAATTACCAGTGAGAAAAAGATCACTATTACCGGAACTATCTCTGAAGCAAGTTCTTATGAAGTGTTAGTTGCCAATAGTTCGGTAGCTACTGGCGAAGGAATTACCTTGAAAGCAGATGTTTCTTTAGAAGAGGGCGAGAATAAAATATTGATCGTGGTTACTGATAAAGCTGGCTGGGTCACTGAGCAGGAAGTGACCATTCTTTCTGATACTAAAGCGCCGACAGTGGAATTTGATTTCGCCAAAGGAAAAGAATTTTACCAAGGTAATGCAGAGACAGATATTTCTGGAACTACTGAACCGGGCGCAGAAGTTTATTTGTATGTGTTCCGTCCTTTAACCTATGATTTTAATCCCGCTTTTGATAAATCCTGGGAAAAAGTGACTGCAGATGAAAATGGCATTTTTACTTTCAGCGAAGTGAATTTTGAACGTCCGCCGATCAGTCTGAAAGATTTAGCGCCGAAAGAAGTGCCTTCTGGATTACAGCAAGAATCTATTTTCCGTATCGAGCAAGTTCAAGCTGCGCAGAAGTTTACTTATCAAGTTTATCTCATTGCCGAAGATAAGAGCGGCAAAACAGGTTATGCAAAGAAACAGGTAACTATCAATACTTGTTATTCTTCCGACTTTGCGTTTGATGTGCAGTCCATGGCGCGTTTTCAGGCACCATTGCGATTAAATCCTACTCTCTTGGATGATGGACGTGAATCAATAACTGCCGTGTTCAATCTAAGTTATCGCGGTTCTGGCGTATCCAGTCAAGAACAAGATGCATTTGAGATTCAGAATGTCAGATTTGAAAAGGCCTGTACGCAAGGAATGTTAGAAGACGACAGTACTAAGATAGGCTGTAACATTTTTCCTCCGCAACCGCAGCTGACACCTAACGCACAAAAAAGTGCCTGGTATCTTACTGCGCCATTATTTACGACAGAAAAATTCAGCGAGAAGAAAAGTGATTTCTGGGATGAGTTCAGCAGAAGGCAGATTGTGTTCCCATTAAAAATAACTGTCAGCTATCGTGAGAATCTTGGCGGCGGAAAGATGGGCGAAATGAAAACGCAGGTTTCCTGTCAAGACTTAGCTTATTTCATTGATATTCCTGTAGACAGCAAAGATATGCTGCCTGATTTCATTGCGGAAGAAGGATTAGATGCGATTGAATTTACTATCGATAAAATTGATGTTGTGCTGCCATACTTGGAAAAGGCAATTTTAGTGACAGGAGTAGCCTGGATTGCTTCCTTCTTAGGAAGATTGGCAACCAGATATACGCGAATAGTCAGCTCAAAATTAGAAGTGTATTTTACTAAAGCTAAATCAAAAGAAGAACAATGTCCAAAAGATCAAGAAAAATATTACTTGGAAAGTGAAATACAACATTGGCAGGAATTAAATGCTAAAGGGGTGTTAGATGCACGAGGATTGCGTGGTGATTGGAGCGATATGTCAAAGTCTCTGGAAACTTTATGTCCAGCCACCACAAGTTTATGGAAAGCCGAAGCGGTGTTAGATCAAGCTTATCGATGGACTGGAGACAGAGTTTTATGCCGGACTGTTCCTGCTGGCTGGACTGCATCCAAGGATAAAGAGGAAGTTGATGCGGTCATCGCCGCGCAAAATCAATGCGCTGCTTCCGGCCGAGGAATACCACTTCGTGAACGAGAGGATTGTGCGGAATTAATAGAAAAGAATACCAATATCGCTAATCCTAACGCTCGAGCTACTAAATTGGCAGAAAATGGAGAGTTTACCTGTTATATCGATAATAAAAATATTTTATATTATGCTAACCAGAATTCAGCGACAAATCTGCAAAATGGCGGAAGCATAGTCAGGCTGCAGCAAGTTGAAGATTTCGGTTTGACCATCCAGCAAGCAGAAGTGTATTCTAGCGGAGGGGATCTACTTGCCTACCGGCTGCCTGGCTCAGACCAGTATATCATTGGACAAGATGTAAGCTGCCAGCAGGCCTGCACTGCTAAACCAGGATACCGGCCTTGGGTGGAGCGGGGAGTTCCTGATGCTCTTGACAGTAAAGGCAATCCAGTACAGGGCTGCTACCGGGAAGTTGCCAATGCAGAGGGGAAGATAGTCGTGACAGGCGCCGGCGCTCCCGGCAAAGAAACAGTCGCTGGCCAATCACAATTCCGGGCAGGATATACCAATGATTGCTTCATTGATTATCAACAAGGAGCATCCTTAGGCGCCAATGTTGATACAGACCAGATGAAAAAAACAACATGCAATGTTCATGATGATTGTAAAGCGTTTCCGGGAGCATTATGTGTCTCCGGAAAGTGTTCCGCTCCTGTTGAGAGCAAGGTCACTCCTAAGGGATCAAGCGCAGACGGAAAAACAACAGGTTTAATGCAATGCGTCTGCACTAAGTCTGATGAAAAAGTGTTCTCATTTCCTGGAGTAAGGACGGCAGCGAAAGAACAAAATGGTATTGCCGAAGATTGGTCCTATCATCAGTACAGAGTCTTTGAAGAATCAAATAAGAAATTTGGGACGTATTACCCTGAATGGAGATATTATAGCGGTCGTGATTTCTCCTCAGCCTTCGGAGCAGATTATTTGTTAGATTATCTAAATGAGGTCAAGCAAGAACCAAAAGTAAGTCCGAATACACAGTTTTTAGGAGCATATCAGACCATGTGCTTATCTAGAATTAGGGCGCATCTTATTACGTTGAAGAGTATCTTAGAAGGTTTGCGTAATTGTATCCAGGAAGCGAAAGTGACGGGGCTACAGGATGCCGGCGTCTGTAAAACAATTTTCACCCAGCAAGTCTGCGGTTTAGTGTATAAAGCAATTTCTTATTTTACGAATCAGTGCAGTCCAAATGATTTAAATGATGATAGCAAGGGAGTTTTAGGTGGTGTAGGAGAAGTCTTTGATGCATCGTTTAGTTCTATCGGTGAAGCGATGCAATCTTCTATCGATGATGTCAAAAGTGATTATGGCAATGCGCAGTTGAATAATTATTTTGCAGCAGGAGCAAAAGATTTAACCCAATCTATGTGTATGGCTGCTTTCGGTTATGACTGGCCGTTGGGAGCAGACTTTATTTTAGATGCAGCATATGCAGTTCCAGGAAAATCAACAGTACATGTTATACCTGCGCACAGAGAGTTATCAACCTTTGATCCTATTTCTGGAAATGCAGTATATAATTATGAAGTTGGCGCAATGATTTTGCCGGGATGCAGAATCAGAAGTTATGATGTGTACTTAAAATGTATTGGACCTGAAGATACTGTAGCTAACCGGCCGGGAATACAATGTGGCGAACAGGGATGTGATTGTCAATATGCTACACCGGCAGATTCTGCTTTACAAGGAGATAAGATACATCATTTGGACGGCGGCAGGGGATTTGATCTGCAGCCTAACGGATTTAATAGCGTCGCTATCCCTTCACCGCAGCGGGTAAATAAAGCATTTAGGTATGATCACGTCGTAGTTGAATTACAGCTTGATCAATCAGAAAAAGGTAACGAAGGCCAGTGTTTTGATGATGGATATAAAGATGGTAAATTTTATTTCCCCATTATAGATATTTCTCCGCCAGGAGTTGGAGTATGTCAAATAGATGTTCTTACCGGAAGGTATCACTGCCCAGATATTGTCAGCATGTTTGGCGGCGGAGAAGGAGCGTACTTGCAGGATCCATATATTAGCTGCTTTGATTCTGATACCCAATCCTGGGTGTCTTGTAATACTCCAAATATTTTTACTAAAAATGAAGAGATTAAAGTTCGAGCTAATGCAGTTAGCGATGGAAAAAAGTATTGCGTGAAGATGAGCTCTTCCGGATTGGCTAACCAAGATTTGCAGCTGCGTCAGCTGCCGGTAGGAGTTCCAGGAACATTCCCAGTAGAGATGTCTTTAGGAACGGTAACACCTGATCTGTTTTCTGGAGCGACGACGACAATAGTATTATCTGGCGGAGATAAGAGTTGCGAATCTACTTTGAAGCTAGTCAACACGCCTAAAGATATAACCACTGCTACCTTGAAATTTAAATATCTTAAACTGGAAGGAGATGATAAGTATAAGCTCTTTGATCCAGTAGAACAAAGCGTATCGGTCGTGAATAAGGAAGGATATTCCGCCTATAATGGTTTTGTGACAAAGGATGGAAAAGATGTTTTAACCTCACAGGAACTTCGCGGCATATTATTTGATTATAAGGGATTACAATTCAGCAATGCTATCGGCGCACCTGGCAGCGGTACGGAATGCGAATATAAAGTCCGTCAAGCAGCAGGACAGCAGTATGCCCAGAATGAAAAAAGCATCTCCGTGACCGCACAATTATTATTGCCTGACGCAGTCGGCAATTGTTACAATGCTCAGCAGCCAGTAAAAACAGGTCCTGGGCAGAGAGCGCAGCAGACTCAACAGATCACTTTGCGTTTAGAACCGTTAATATCGCAGATAGCAAGTAAGCTGCACCAGGATTTTGTACGAGAAAATTATGCCGGCGTAATCGGAGCAGCAGAAGGGATTGTAAATCAAAAAGCAGCCAATATGGAAGAAGCGGTTGGTTTCTATTATTTAGTTGCGGGAAAAATTGCGCAAGCCCAAAAGAATAATGTTAATTGGAAAGTTGCATTTAAAGAGGATATCTGTTATTTAATTGATTTGTTTAAGACCAGAAAGGCAAATGACGGCCAGATTTTATCTGATTATCCACCAGAAGTAAAAAACAGTGCAGAGTACAAAAAAGTAGAAACCTACTTTGAGGAAATAAAACAATCGGCGCAATGCGGTGTGCAGAATGCGTAAAGATGGAAGAATTGAGATTGAATTATTTGTAGTGTTAATCACGATAGTTATTACTAGCGCAGTTATCCTGTTGCTGGTAAAGTCAGGAACAATAGAAGTTAAGGATGATGTGGTGTTTGAACCAGTATTGAACGTAGAATTTCTTCCTGCTGGAAAAGAAGGAATCTTAGCAGTGAAAGATTTTGCCTTCTGCAGTTATGTGGATGAAAATTCAAATTGTCTAGCGCGGCAGGATGAATTTGGAAAGAATGACCTTGTTTATGTGTGGTTTGTAGTTGAAAGTACTGTTACTGATGGCCAAGTGTTGCTTTTAAGAAATTATGAAATGAGAAATCCATTAGGAGAAGTGGTTCTGCAGGCAGAACAGAAGAATGCATATAATCTTGAGTTAAGCAGCAGAAGAGATACCGAGAAGGTGGTATTCGGAGAATTTTTTGTATTAGGTGAAGACATTATTTCCGGTGAATATACCTTAAATGTCATCATTGAAAATGCGTTATTAAATAAAAAAATAACGGTAACAAAAAAGTTTATGGTCGTTGAAAGAGCGTTAGAATGAATTTAGCAAAATCTCGATTGGTATGTCTTTGCACGTTTCTGTTAGTGATACTTCTTTTTTCTCAGATAACTCTCGGAGCAGTTAAAGATTCGCTTAAAACCGTAGCAGAACAAGAATGGGAACGCTGGGAAAGGGGTGTGAGACAGGAATCAGAGCCGCAGATGAAACCGATAGTTGCAGGTTATTTCGCTGCCGGCGGTTGTCCGGGTTCTGATCCAACTACTGTGCCCTGGTCTGCTGCGTTTATATCTTACGTCCTGAAAACAGCAGGAGTTATAGATTTTCCAGGTCGATGCGCACATACTCAATATTTTAAAGCGGTTCATGATAATCCTGGAACATGTAGAACTGTCCCTATGAGTGAACGGGAAAGGATTGGAGTGGGCGATGTGGTCTGCCGTTGTCGTGTTTCTGAAGAAGAAAGAGCAGCAGGAAAAACTGAATGTAATGTTGATTATAATAATGCTTTTGGTCTTAGTCATTGCGACATTGTCGTAAATGTGTTGGGCAGTGGAAAAGTAGAAGTTATCGGCGGAAATGTAAATAATAATGTTGAAAAAAGAACACTTGATGTTAGCAGAGATGAATCTCCGGAAAAAAGATGGTACGGGTTTATTTCTTGTGATGGCAGTGTTTCTGACGTTACTAACATTCCAATTAGTGGTTCCGCACAGGTCCAGGTTGGAACAGTTGGAGTAAATCCGGTTGGGGTTTACGACGGATGTTCAGGTAAGCGAATAGGTTTAGTTGGAGCTTCCAACACCTGGGATACTAATCCGGACGGAAGCAGTATTCCCTCTTCTTGGAGAAATGTTAAAATCATACAAGACTTGTGTCCTGGTGCTACGGTTTTTCTCCATGCCAAAGGCGGAGCTAATCCGGAAGCTCAGTTATCTTTAGTAACACAGGTCTTAACCAACGATAATTTGGATTATGTAATTATCGATCCTTCTGCAAATGGGCAAGGTGACTTTAGCGGCTGGGCTCCAGAACGATACAAAGCTGCTGCCATTAAACTTGCAGAAACAGTAAAACAAAAAGATCAAAATATTAAGGTTATAATGCTCACTAATACCCCTACTAAAGGAGCAGTAGAAGGATACGGAACTCCAGAAGCAATACAACGAATCAAGACATTCAATGCAGATCTTTTGAATACTAAATTAGGAAGGCCAGATTTAATTGATTATGCTGTTGATACTTATTCTGCAGTGGAAGATCCAAAAGGAAGCGATAGCTGTGGTAAATATTGTCCGAATGATCATCTTCATTTTGGTGAAGCTGGAAGAAAGCAAGTTATGAAAGCAGTCATGGATACCTTATTTGGTGCACCTGCAGTTGCAACGACAGTAACCAGCACGACCAGTTCACCCTCTTCCGGAGCAGAAAATTGTTTGAACAAGCAACGCTGTGATGAGATTGATGCGGTGTGGTTAAAAATAGTAATTTGGATCAATAATGCCAGAAAGGGACAAGTATTTGATACGGTTAAAGCGTGGAAGCCGTTTCAAGATACTCGTCCGAGTACGGTGATAACTCCTCCAACGCCGGAAAAAATTCCCTCTGCAACAAAACCAGTTTCTACTAACTTTTGTGTAGCTAACTACGGAACAAATGAACAGAAAGCATTGTTAGATACAATTGCATGGGCAGAAGGAACTAGAGAGAAATATAATGTAATGTTTAGTGGAAAATTATTTAATTCTTATACTTCTCACCCTGTTGAAACGAATGAAATGCCTCCTGGCGGAATTAGCGCAGGAAGTTACACCAGTACTGCAGCAGGACGATATCAGTTTTTGTACGAAACCTTTAAGGGTTTACGAACGCAGGGTTATTTTACAACAGGGTTTAATTCTCAAGAACAAGATAAAGCTGCTTTAGATGGGCTTATCATTAAAAAAAGGAAATTATCAGAAGAAGAATTGAAAAGCGCAGTTGCGGCAGGAAATTATGTATCAGTATGGGATAAACTTGCACCAGAATGGGCATCTTTGCCTTCTTCAGAAAAAGGAGGTAAAAGTTATTATGGGCAACCGGTCCAAAAGAGTTCTGATCTTGCAAATGTTTATCAAAACTGTTTGCAGTATTATAATACCGGCGGGCTTTCTTCGGCAGCTTCTTCAGTCGCTTCCAGTGTTTCCAATGCAGTTTCCAGTATAACTAGTATTTTTGGTGGAGATTGCCCATCAGAGATGGCTAACATTGATGATAAATACTGCATTGATAAATGGGAAAATTCTATTTATGATAAAAATAATCCTTCTGGAAAAGCATCATTGTTCTATCCCGCAAAAACTTCGCAGGCAAATTATCTTTATAATTACTGGAGGACTGGCTGGAAAGGAACTTCTCCTCCTAATTCAGCGTATGCTCAAATGCCTGAACGCGGTGCAGAAACAACAACTGGTTTTGCGCCTCTTGCGGTCTCTCAACCTAATGTTATTCCAAATATGTTTGTTTCTAAAGAGATAGCTGAACTGGCTTGTGCAAATGCAGGAAAAAGATTATGCACAGAAGAAGAATGGGTGCATGTGTGCAAAGGTTCATCTTCAACACAATATCCTTATGGAAATAGTTATACTGCTGGAAAATGCAATACTCAAGGAGGTTATCCCCCGAGTGTAGTAGGTTGGACTAATGTTATTCCAACCAATCAATTTGATCCAAGCGATCCTCGGAACGGAAAAGCAGCCGTTGATATTAAAGGAGTAAGAGAAACAGGTTCTTTTTCAGAGTGTACTAACGCGTATGGAGTTTACGACATGGTTGGAAATTTAGACGAAGCCGTTTCCCCTTCCTCCTCAAATGCATTGTTTAAAGGTTCTGCTTTTATGCGCAAGAATGATGCTAATTGCGATGCCCGTAAAAGTGCTCATGGTTCAACATATACCGATTACTCTTTCGGTTTCCGCTGCTGCGCAACTCTGGGTTAAAATGTCTTTCCTAGCGTTTGTCGAAAGTTTTAAATATCAAATGATAATATAAGTTATCAAATGGAAAGAAAAGATATCAAAAGCAGGGTAAAAGAATATTTCCTCTTGCATCCTACTGGAAAGGTTCGAGTGAGACAGATTGAGCGAGAAATAAAAGTTCCTCTTCCTTCAGCTATTCGCTACACCAAAGAGCTGGAACGGGAAGGGGTTCTAAAAAGCAGTTCTGTAGCCGGTATAACTCTCTATTCCGCAGATAGAACTTCAACTGATTTTCTCCTAGAAAAAAAAATATATAATCTTCGTTCTTTATTTTCTTCCAAATTAGTTGATTTCTTGGTGCAAGAGTTGAGCAATCCTACTATTATCCTTTTTGGTTCGTATGCCAGAGGCGAGGATGTAGAAAAAAGCGATATTGATCTATATCTTGAGTCTGCAAAAAAAGAACCTCTCTCCTTAGCCAAATTTGAGAAAAAATTGCAACGGAAGATACAACTATTTAAGTATAAGAATATTTCAGAGATTAAAAACAAAGAATTAGCCAATAATATTATTAATGGCATTACTCTTAATGGGTTTATCGAGGTATTAAAATGAGGGAGAAAGAAAGCACCTGGGCAGAATGTATTGAAAGTACTTCTTCTCTTAAAGTAAGTCCAGACCCAGCAAAAGTGAAATCTCTGATTGATACGGCAAAAGGAAGAATAGAATTTTTGAAATCATCCTCTTTGGCAGAAAATAGCGCTAATTATGTGTTTGAGGGTCATTATTCTTCGGCTTTGGAAATGCTTCATGCTTTAGTTCTTCTGAAGGGATACAAAGTCAATAATCATCTCTGCTTGGGTTATTATCTTCGAGATATTTTAAAAAATGATGTTTTGTTCAGAACCTTTGATGATTGCCGGTATAAGAGAAACTCTCTTGTTTATTATGGCCGGAAGATGGATTTTGAAACTGCTAAAGTCTCGATAGAGAAATGTTTAAGATTGATTAAAGAAATAGAATTATTATTCAAAGAAGGAAAGAAAAAGTAAAAATGTCGTCCATAACTAAAATCAAAGCCAGGGAAATTTTAGATAGCCGGGGCAATCCTACTTTAGAAGTTGATCTATTTACCAAGCAAACTTGCCAGTCTGCTGCTGTTCCCAGCGGAGCTTCTACTGGCACACATGAAGCAGTTGAATTGCGTGATGGCGGCAGAAGGTATCTTGGAAAAGGAGTCCAAAAAGCAATTCGCAATGTAGAACAGAAAATTTACCCGTTATTGCGTGGTATGGATTGTCACAATCAGCGAAAAATAGATGAAGCAATGATTGACAAAGACGGAACAAAAAATAAAAGTAAATTTGGCGCAAATGCTATTCTTGGTGTTTCTTTGGCGGCAGCTAGAGCAGCGACCGCGGAAAAAAAGAAATTTCTTTTTCAGCATCTTTACGCAATAGCTAATATTAACCGAAAGCCAATCTTGCCCAGGCCTTTCTTTAATGTTATTAATGGCGGCAAGCATGCGGGAAACCAATTAGCTTTCCAGGAATTCATGATTGCACCCAAAGCAAAGACTTTTGCTGAAGCCTTACGCATAGGTAGTGAAGTACATCATGTTTTGAAAGAAGTAATTGAGAAACTGTATGGTAAAGAAGCTACCAATGTAGGTGACGAAGGCGGGTTTGCTCCGCCGTTGAAAAGAGCTGAGGAAGCACTGGATTTATTGCAGGAAGCAATTCAGAAAGCAGGATATAAAGGAAAAGTTGAGATGGCCATGGATTGTGCTGCTTCTGAGTTTTATAGCAAAGGAAAGTATAAGCTTCATACAGTAATGAGCAGAGAAAAATTGTTAGATTATTATTTACATCTGGTTAAGAAGTATCCTCTCATTTCCATTGAGGATCCATTTGAACAAGAAGATTTTTTCAGTTTTGCAGAATTAAGAAAGAAAAGCAAGATTCAGATAGTGGGAGATGATTTGACAGTTACTAATCTAAAACGGATAAAGCAGGCAATACAGAATAAGAGCTGCAATTGTTTGCTGTTAAAAGTTAATCAGATTGGAACATTGACGGAAGCTTTAGATGCAGTGAAGTTAGCTTACGAAAATGGTTGGAAAGTAATGGTCAGCCATAGAAGCGGAGAGACGGAAGATACTTTCATCGCTGATTTAGCGGTCGCGATCGGATGCGGAATGATAAAAGCAGGTGCTCCTTGCCGGGGAGAGAGGATCGCTAAGTATAATCGGCTGCTGAGGATTGAGGAAGTGTTGAGAAGGCGATAATGCTAAATAAATATGTTTTCAGAAAATATAATCCCAAATACAAACTGTTTTTCTTAAAAGAAAAAAGAAATCTAGTTGGTTCTTTAGGAAAAATTATTGGTGTTCGGCATGTAGGAAGTACTGCCGTTAAGGGCTTAGGAGGTAAGGGAATAGTAGATATTCTTGTTGGTGTAAAAACTAAAGTAATTCGAAGATTAATCCCTAAGCTAGAAAAAGCAAGTTATGAATATAGAAAGAAAGCCAGTACTCCACAAAGATTATTTTTTAGAAAAGATTACAAACAAGGAAAATCTTTTAGAAGAGTCCATATTCATTTAACAAGATTAGGGGGCAAAGATTGGCGTGAAATAATTGCTTTTAAGAATTTTCTATTGGAAAATCCACTAGAAGCAAAAAAATATGGGCGTCTTAAGAGGGAAGCAATACTTAAAGCAAAGGGTGATGGAGACATGTACAAAAATTTAAAGAAAAGATTTATTGAGGCAAACATTAAAAAGCATTTATCTAAAAAATCTAAACCTTTTAAGAACTGATATCTAACAAACATAATTTTTTAAATATCTCCTCCTTTTCTCCCACTATGGGGCAAGATTCATTTCTACAGCTGTGCAGAGAGCAGTACGGAACTTCACATGAACCTATTTTTCAATCAGCACTTTATTTCTCGCAAAAATACTTAGAAAAAATAAAGAGGCTTTCAGGTGACACCTATTTTGAGCATAATATTCGGGTGGCGGAAATTCTTGCTGACAGTAAAGTTTCTTATGAGGTGGTAGTTGCCGGATTGCTGCATGGAATTATAAACTATTGTCCAGAGAAAGAAATAGAAGATGCTTTTAGTAAGGACATTCTAGCTTTGCTAAAGGGAATTGAAGAGATTAAATTAGTCAAATCAAAAAACCCTTTGTTAGAAGCAGAAGCATTAAGGCGTATCCTGCTTACTACTTTTCGCGATGTGCGAGTTATTTTTGTAAAACTTGCAACGAAATTAGATAATTTACATACTATTAAAGTGCTTCCTCCCTCTGATCAGATACGGATTGCGCAAGAAGTTTTAGAAGTGTATGCGCCGTTAGCTAACCGGTTAGGTTTAGAGAAAATAAAAAATCCCTTAGAAGATTTGTCGCTGAAGATCTTAAACCCAGAAAAGTACAAAGAAGTAGTAGATTTCTTAGAAGAATCACGTGAACAGCGGGAATTACTTATTAAGGACGTTATCCAGCTAGTTAAATCTATCTCCACGGGAATTGTAGAAATTTTGAAGATAAAAGGTCGTTCCAAGCACATCTACAGCATTTACAAAAAAATGACTATCAAGAATGTGCCGTTGCAAGAGCAGTATGATTTGTCTGCTATTAGAGTTATTGTTCCAGAAATTAAAGATTGTTATACTCTTTTAGGTTTGTTACACGAAAAATTTGAGCAGGCGGAAGGAAGGCTGAAAGATTATATCGCTAATCCTAAACCTAATTTTTATCGTTCTATCCATACTACCTTGAAATTGCCAAACGAAAAATTAGTGGAAATACAAATCAGAACGCCAGAAATGGACGAATTTGCTGAAGAAGGTTTGGCGGCACATTGGCGGTATAAAGGTTTGAAATCGGACCAATTCTTTGAGAAGAAAACTGCTTGGCTGAAAGGAGTATTGGATTTACAGAAAGAAGGTAATCAAGAATTCTTAGAAATGGCTAAAGTAGATGTGTTTGGAGACAATATCTATTGTTACACACCGAAAGGTGATGTAAAAGAATTACCTAAAAATGCAACAATCCTTGATTTTGCTTTTTTAGTTCATGAAGAAGTAGGAAATCATGCTGTCGGCGGACGGGTTAACGGAAAATTTGTTTCATTGAAGCACGAACTACTTTCGGGTGAAGTAGTGGAAATCATCACTAACAAGAGCCAGCGCCCCAGAAGAAATTGGTTGAAAATCGTAAAATCAGGTGGTGCGCGGCAGAAAATCCGCAAATCGTTGCGTGAACATGAAAAATTGCCAGCATTGCATTTCAAGCAACTCAAGCCGATTACGACAGAAGAGCAGGGTATTTTAGCGGAAGCGCCAGAATTTCCTAATGCCGTGTGTGTTTTAGCAAAATGTTGTTATGCTCTTCCTGGAGAAGAGATTGCAGGATTAGCTACGAAGAGGCGAATAATTTCTGTGCATAAAACTGATTGCAGAGCTGCCTTAAAAGAAGAAGAACGCATGATTAAAGTAGTATGGAAAAATGGATTTAACCAAAAAATACGCTTTCAGGCAGTTGCGGAAGAACGAAGCGGACTGCTGGCAGATTTATTGAACACTATCGCCAATACTGGTTTTGAAGTTAAGGAAGCTAAAGCAAAATTGCTAAGTTCTACTTTAGCGCAATGTTCATTTTTAGTGGTTCCCCGTGATTTGGAGCATTTGAAAGAATTAGTGAGAAGAATACATAAAGTTCGCGGGCTGAAGAAGATTTATTTTGAGTGAGGTTTGATAAAATGGTAATTGTAACTGACGTGTTTGTGCCACATAATGTATTTACTGATAAAGAAATATTTTACAGGACAGAATTATTAAGCAATTTTAGTAGTTCTTCACTTCTTTCGATTTATCATAAAGATGTGGGTTATAACTCCGACGGGTCAGCGATAGGCACCAGGACAGTAGTTTATGCATTTGATTGTAAAACTGACTTATTGCAATCCATTGATTTTTACCGGGGCGATTTTACTTTACCCGGTTATAATTGGAGTAAAGAGTTGTTTGAACACTGGAACGAATCTTGTTTTATCGGTGGACCGGATGACGCATTTAATGCGGTAAAAGGGATATCTGAAGTTCTTAAAAAGCAATCTCAATTACAACAAAACAAAAATGGCGCTGAAAATATCAAATATCTGCTTCCTACTTTAGAAAGAATCATTAAATCACATTGACGAGATGGCACATTGTATTTACGTAGTGAATGTTTCAAAATCACTCAGAAATTGTACTGTGCCGGATCTACTAAAACAGCAGAAAAGCTTTTAAAAAACCAGCTTATTAATAGTTCAAAATGACTAATCCACTAGATCCCTGGAAATCATTTATTGAACAGTTAAATGTATTTAGACCCGGACCAAATTCTAATTTACCTCCAGAGACACGTTTGTCTTTAGAATCATATCTGATGCAAAATAAAGACGATCATCTGCTGTTGACCCAGATTATAGAGGCAGGTAAACATCAGAAGAAGCAAGGGTTTCTTCGTAAGTTTAATAGAATCGCTTCACCAAAGCAGTCTAAAATTTATCGTCTCATGGAAAAGTCTCTAAAATCCAACAGGCCTTATGGATTACCTTCTACTGCTGAAGAGGAGTATGAGCGTAGCTGTAAATCCATTGCTCAAGAAACATTTAGGCAATTAGCTGGTGATTATGGTTGGTCAAATTTGCAGGGTAAATCATTAGAACATGCACTTTTACAAGAAGGCGTACCTTTAGCTTTGTTTAATAGATTAACCTATTGTGAGGAAGATATTCCTACGATGCTCTCTACTATAAGAAGAAAAGTCCTTATTGAAACTCCCCCAGAGAGGGATTTTGATAAACTACAGAAAGAATATTTTGAAAGATTCCATGTATATGATTTAAATGGTAAGGACTTGGGGGAAGACGGTCGTCTTTTTGTAGAAACAGCTTATTTTGGACAAGTAGTCGTATCAAATTCTTATTTTAATTTGATAGTTAAGATATTAGATCAATCATTACTCCAAAGAGAAAAAGATTCTAAGAGAATTAAAAATTTAAAGAATAAAGAGGTTAATTTAATCTGGGACTCCATTGTTCATCCTGCACCACTATCTACTACAGAAAAAAGAGAAATTAATAAAATATTTCCAGACGCAGATGAACAGATATATAATGAGCCAGGTTATGAATTCATTCGCATAGCTTCAGCACATACTGGATTTTTTAATCTTTGTGATCTCCTAACTAGTGATTGTTTTACTGGTGAGGAACAAGGGGTTCATCCTCTGACGAGAAATTTTATTGATCACGCTGCTTATTTAAGTAAAAGATTAAATGATTTTTTAGACTCAAATGAAATTGATGGGATTAAAGCCATTATGCCCGTGGCGTCGCAGTTATCCTGCCGTGCGCCTTCTTCTAAAAGGTATAGAAATGACATTGAATTTGATGAGTTTGTTAGTGATATATTTGGTGTAGCACTGGACTTTGCTGATCAAAATAATAATAAGAGCTTACTAACACATTGCTTTGATCATTTACATAGTACGTTTCGTATGAATGTATTTAGAGATTTAGAAAGAATTAAGAAGATTGGAAAAAAATATAGGTACAAAACAAATAGTGAATACCCCCAAGGAGACTATGATTACTTTTTTATTTAAGTATCTTTAAGAAATCAAAAATATTTTTTCTTTATGAACGCAGCAATAGTAAGACAAACTATTTCACGAATTCAACATTCTCCAGTTCTTGGAATTGCTTATCTCCTGTGAGAAATTTAACTCCTCTTGAAAGAGCAGCAATGTACCCAATACAATCTACATACGAAAGTTTCTTTTTACTTAAAACTGCTTTCAAAGAACTTGCTTTCTTAAATATATCATCCTCTATTTCAATAGCAAAGGAAACATACTGATCATAATATCTATCGGCGATTTCTTTCCCATATATTTTGAGCAATCCATAGTGTAATTCAAGCAGATTCAATTTAGTGGTTATTATACCAACATTCTTTGAATAAGTAAGATAGTTTTTGTTACCTTCGATGATTTCGAAAAAGGCGTAGCTGTCAAAGAAATATGCCGCTACTTCTCCCATCCTTTCCTCGCCATATCCTTAAATTTCTGTCCTGATATAGTGCGATGAAGGCTTCCATAGGTCTTGGATAAATCAGCTTCTTTTACTACAAACACCAATACTTTATCATTTTCTTTCAAATGTTCTTTTTCTACTAGTTCTTTTGGGAGAATAACCCCTACTGAATTTCCCCATTTTCTAACTATTGTTTCCGTAGCCATAGTTATACTCATGTATAATTACTATAAAAAGGTTTTGGTTGGTTTGGAATACTACCCTATCTTTTTAACCATATCCACTACTCTGCAGCTATAACCCCATTCGTTGTCGTACCAAGCCACGATCTTAAGAAATTTTCCATTCACGACATTAGTTAATTTTGCATCAACAATCGCTGAATGAGGATTATGGATAATATCTGTAGATACCAGCTCATCTTCTGAATACTGCATAATTCCTTTCAATTTTCCTGCAGCTGCTTTCCGGAATAACGCGTTCACTTCATCTGGTAGTACATCGCGCATTGTTTCGATAGTAAAATCAGTAACGCTGCCATCCGGCACTGGAACTCTGAAGGCTAAACCGCGTACTTTTCCTTGTAATTCTGGAATTGCTTCCACGGCAGCCACATCTGCTCCTGTTGAGGTAGGGATAATATTAATTGCAGCTGCTCTTGCACGGCGCAAGTTCTTATCCTGACCATCGACCATTTTTTGAGACGAAGTATAAGCATGGACAGTGGTGAAGAAACAGCGTTTGATGCCGATATTATCTTGGACTACTTTTAGAACTGGTGCGACACAATTAGTAGTACAAGAAGCGTTAGATATGATATGGTGTTTATTTTTATCGTAAGTACGATCATTTACTCCTAAAACTAAAGTTTTCGTATTTACTGGGCACACTTTTTCTGCTTCGCATTTGCAAGGTGCGGAGATTAGAACTTTTTTTGCGCCAGCATCGAGATGCGCGGCTGCTTTATAGGGATCAGTAAATCTTCCAGTACTTTCTACTACTACATCTATCTTTAGTTTTTTCCAGGGAAGTTTAGAAGGATCTTTTTCTGCCAGCACTTGAATTTTCTTTTTTCCTACTATGAGATGGCTGTCGTTGTAATGGACATTATCAGGGAAAACTCCGTGCACAGAATCATATTTGAGAAGATGAGCTAAAGTTTTGTTGTCAGTGAGATCATTTACTGCGACTATGTTTATTTTCTTATCGTTCCAAGCAGCGCGAAAGACCATTCTGCCGATGCGGCCGAATCCATTGATTGCTATGTTAATTGACATATGTAACACCTCTTTAAAGTAAAAGAAAGAAATAGATGTTTATTAAAGTTTCCGAAAATCTCTTCGTGATCTTAGAAACCCTAAGACTTTGTCTTGTAGGGTTTTGTTGTAGGTAATGTTTTAGGTTATGTGGTGCTTTTATCCCAAAATATTTAAAGTGCTTCCCGAATATTAAGAATATGTCAGAACCAGAACAAATCCCTAGCACAGAAAACTTTGTATTTAAGCCGGCATTCATAGAAAGATATTCGGAAATGACTGACTGGGAAGAGTTCAGGAAGTATTCATTATCATTTCTACGCAGAAGTATTAGAGTTAACACCTTACTGGGAACAGTGGCAAAGGTAAAGAAAAGTATTGAAGCGAAAGGATGGAAACTAGTTCCTATCCCTTGGTGCAAGGAAGGGTTTTGGATTGAACATGATGAGCGCAGAGACGTAGGAAATTTGTTAGAGTACCATACCGGCAGGATTTACGTGCAGGAAGCTGCATCCATGATTCCGCCTTTAGTCTTAAAGCCTAAACCGGGTGATATTGTATTGGATATGGCTGCTTCTCCAGGAAGTAAGACTACGCAGATGGCAGCGATGATGAAGAATGAAGGATTGATTGTGGCGAATGATTGTAAGGGAGATAGATTGCAGTCATTAGGGATTAATCTGCAGCGGAGCGTAATCACTATTTGCCTCATTACTTTGATGCGTGGACAAGGGATTAAAGATTTACAGTTTGACAAGATTTTACTCGATGCTCCTTGCTCTGGAACTGGTACCATTCGTAAAAGTCTGAAAACGATCAGTATCTGGAATGCAGGAATGATCACTAAATTAGCAAAAGAACAGAAAGAGTTAATTGAAGTGGCTTTCCAGAATCTTAAACCGGGCGGAGAGATGGTTTATTCTACGTGTTCATCAGAACCGGAAGAGAATGAAGGAGTAGTAAGCCATCTTTTGAATAAATACGAAAATGCGGAAATGGTAGAAGTAATCTTGCCGGGATTGAAGGTAAGTCCTCCCGTTATGAAATTCAAGAAAGAGAAATATCATCCCTCAGTTAAAAATGTCATCAGAATCTGGCCGCAGGATAATGATACGGAAGGTTTCTTTATCGCTAAAATAAGAAAGAAGGAATAATAATTGTTTCGGCAACGAGAAAAATAAAAAAGCATTTTTCTCTAGTTCATACTTTATGAACAATGAGAAATACTTAAAAACTTGTTGTTTATCTGGTAACTAGTATGAAACCGCCTATTTGCTGTATTTGTGGAAAAAATTTTCTGGATAATCTTGCTAAAGGCGGAAAATTAGTTTATTTTAAAAAGAGCAAAGAAGGAAAAGAGTTTGAAGAAAAAGCAAAGGAAGGTTTCGTTGGACATCATCCAGATACGGAATGGTTTTGTAAAGAACATGTTAAGTCTGCTGAAAAATATAATTATTTAGAATTGTCCGAAGCGCTGAGATTTATTAGTACCTCCAATAAAAATAAAAAGCTATCCTGAAATCTATTTCTGCGTTTAATAGTGTTTGTTTCTGGAAACATTTTTAAGATGAACAATATATCCCCTGAATGATGTTTTGTTTAGATAAATCTTTGGTGGAACAGGTAGAAAAGCATAGCTCTAGGTTCCATAAAATCATGAAGAATTCTTTGAAAGTTAAAAAAGAAGATATTCTTATAATCAGTGATTATGGGGTAAGTGGGAATAATATGTCTGCCATGTTAGGATATGGGTACTATCATGCAGCTAAGAAGAAGGGTTTGAATGTCAATATTCTGTTTCAAGAGCCGAAAAAAGGATTCATGTTTGCTGATAAGCATGTGATTGAAACAATTATCCGTTTGGAAAATAATAATCTGGTAATAATTGCAGTGTCAAATAAATTAGGCCGTTTTGGCGAAGAAAAAAGTTTCCGCAATTTCTGCGCTGAACGAGGACATCGCTTTCTCTCTGCGACGGGTTTGGCGGATGTTAAACCTGATCATTTTGATCTGTTCATGGAAGCAATGAATGTCAATTATTCTCGGATGAAAAAAAAGGGTTTGGCGATTAAGAAGCTCTGGGATAAAGCGAATGAGATTCGAGTAAAAACTGAAGCAGGCACGGATATAATTTTTGATGTTTCAGGTATGGAAGCGATAGCGAACATCGGAGAATATCATGAGCTCGGAAAAGGCGGCAATATGCCGGCGGGGGAAGTTTATATCCCACCTAAGGGGTTAGAAGGTGTAAACGGAAAAGTGGTGATTGATGGAAGTATGAAGACGGAAGATGGTGCTATTCTCCTAGAAAGTCCAGTAACTCTGTATATTGAAAAAGGCCGAGTAGTAAACCTCGAAGGAAAAGATGCCCACCTACTGGAGCAGGCTTTTAAAAAATATGAAGATCGGGCAAAATATCCGGAACGAGTGCGTTTAGTTGGTGAATTAGGTATCGGCATTAACCCCGGCGCAGTATTAATCGGTTCCATGATCATGGATGAAAAAGTGCTTGGAACTGCGCATATTGCTGTTGGCAGTAATTATTGGTTCGGCGGGGAAATAAAAACAATTTATCATGGAGATCAGGTTTTCAAAAACCCGACATTTTATGTAGATGGGAAGAAGATGGATATTTGAAAACAAAAACTTAAATACTTCTTCAACATTATTTAATTTAATGAACTGGACAAAACTTCTTTATGGGTTAATGATTGTTATGTTGTATGTTCCCATGGTCTTTTTAGGAGCAAATGTGTTTTTTCCAGAGTATACCGGGACCAATGCTTATTATCATGGACCTTATACTGATTGTTATGGTAAATATCCTTATCCCGTCGATTCAGAAAAATTATCGACTCCGGAACGCGCAGTTATTGATGAAAATCAGCGTAAATGCAATGAGGAATTCCAAAAGGTGCAAGAAAAATTTGAAGAAGCAAAATTATCCTATGAGGGAAGAAAGTATGTGTTCATTTCATTGTTCAACTTAGGTATTTTATTATTAGCATTATCCCTGCCTAAATTACAGGACAGCGTGACCATGGGTTTATTCATGGGCAGCATTGCGGCAACTTTTGGAGGAACGATACGTTATTTTGATACTAAAAGTAAAATAGGATTTGCGATTTTAGTAGTAACTTTCTTTGCGGTGTTATATTTCATCAACCGGAAGAAAGAGAATTTCTTGGATTGGGGAAAGGAGAAGAAGAAATAGGCTGTTTCACATCTCATTAATTTCTTCAAATCATCTCTCTTTGATTTTCCCCTCCACCAAATTAACAATTTTAGAAGGTCGTCCTTTTTTTTCGCCTTCGTAAATTATAAAATCTACTCCTCTCTTAATTGCCGGATCCAAATCTTCTAAAGAAGTCATAAATAGTTTTGCAGAAAGATTGGCGGAGGTAGTAACAATGGGAAAACCCAACTTTCGCACCACTTCATTGAACCAATGATCTGGTATTCTTATGCCGATGGTTTGTTCTCCTGGATTGACATTTTTAGCAACGGCATTTTTATTCTTTAGTTTTAAGATGAGTGTGTAAGGTCCCGGAAGCTTATTGAGCCATTCTTTACCTTCTGTAGTAATCACGCAATTCTCAGTAATCCATTCTTTTGAAGGAGCAATAATTGAAAACGGATTGTTCTGGCGTTTTTTAAGCACTCTTATTTTATCTACTGCTTTTGTGTCAAGCGCATTGCAGCCGATACCGTAAATAGTGTCAGTAGGATAAATGAATACAGCTCCGCTATTGATTTGTTCCGCTATCTCGGAGAAACGCAATTGCAGTTCGGTTTTAGTGAAAATTTGCATGTCTTTTAGAATTTGATATAATTTATAATTCTTTGTAGAAGAAAAAATAAAACAAAAATCCTAAAATTGTTATCCCCTCGTTCGCTTTGCTCACTTCACAGCAAGCTGTGAGGTATTAGCAATTTTTGATTCGGATTTTTGAATATTACAATCTATCGTTGTAAGCAACGGAGTATTTACTCAGATTGTAATAAAGAGAAAAAATGCGGCCGGGTGAGGGCCGCAAGGGTGGTAAGGTGTAAGATGGTCTAATCTTAAGAAATAGCGTAATAATCAAATTCGTCAATGAAGGTTTGTTTAGCATGTCTTGATGCCGGCTCTTCATACTTTTCCATAAGGTACATAATTCTATCTCTGATGTTGTTCATTGTATCCATCCTCCGCTTAGTTGATAATCAAATGTGTCTTCTTTAGACATAATCGTTCTGTGGGTAAGTTCTTGCACTTGTCGATTAAACAAATGTTGTATAGTTTTTGTGGTTAAGTCAACCATGGCTATCACCTCAGTTTTGATAAAGAATTGATGTTTGGGGTTGTTTATATAGTCTAGCCGGGGTTGTCCAGTGCATGAAATGTGAAGCCTAGACTTTCTAAAAATGCAAAATTTTGAAAGATTAAGCCTTAATGCACTGGACAAAAAGAGTGTCCGGTGCTTGTCCAGTGGGTTGGCCATCACATTTCAGCACTGAAAACTAATCGTGGTCAGTTTTCATGTGCGGGAGTGGGTAGGTTGAGAAAGCTCTAAACTGGAAAATTTTCGAAAATTAAACGGTATTAGGGTTTGTCCAGTGGCAAGAAATTTGACTGTAAACTTACAGAATTCAGAACTATCGTCGCAAAGGAATTTCGTAATTTTTTACAATCGGTGCTATGGAAGTTTCGTAGTTTGTTCCAAAATTTGAATTGACATATTCTATAGCTTTTGCAAGACCAAGAGCTTCATGAAATTTTCTGGTATCCTCTCTGGCTTCATGTTCTTTTATTAAACGATAAATCTCGTTTTGTAAGCCATTAACAAAATCATCTAACATTTTATTGTCAAGCGTATTTACTGAAGTCATATTCTTACTGTACCAAAACGCCGTTCAAAGCAGCTTCTTGTCCGGGTCGGGAAGTAATTCTTACTTTTCCCATTTTGGTTTCAACAATTGCTCCTTTAGTAATTATGTTTCGTCTTACTAGATGCGGGTTGGCAGGATTTCCTACTACGTTCAGAATTTCTACTTTAGTGGCTTTTCCTTTCTTATCACAAACATTAACGTGGCTGGCTGCTAATAATGAGAACTTTACTCCTGCACCGCGTACACGGGCAGATTTTACTTTTCTTTCTGGGCTTAACTTAGTGTTAGCCTGGAATCCAGCTAATTCCTGTCGTTTCTTGCCTCTGGTGAAGTGGTATCTTCCGCCAGATGCTTTCCGTTTGGATCTTTCTGTTGATCGTGCCATATTTATGCTTTAATTAAGGGGTGGTTTTTAAATATATCGAAAATCCAGTAGAATTTTCGGGATATTCCAGAAAACTTTGTTTTCTGATAGATTTTGGTTTACTTGTTGATTTTTCTAAAAGTTATCATCTTTTTTTAATAATGAAAGAATTATCTGTTTTCATCTTTTCCCATTGAAAATCTTTTCTTTCAGCTTCTTATTTCCCTGCCAATCTAAGGCATATTCGAGTACTTCTTCAATAGTTACTACTGGGATTATTTTGACTTTAGATATTTTATCTTCATCAATGACAATATCCTGCAGATTTGATTTAGGTACAATCACAGTTTTAATCCCGGCCTCAATAGCTGCTTCTACTTTGGAAGAAACTCCTCCCACCGGAAGAACTTCTCCTCGTACCGATAAGGATCCAGTCATAGCTACTTCTTGTTTTATCGGAATCTCTTTGAGAGCAGATATTATGGCAGTAGCAACGGCAATGGAAGCTGAATCTCCTTCCACTCCCTCGTGAGTCTGCAGAAATTGCACGAAAATATCTTTAGTTTCTTTGATGTCTTCTCCAAAATGGCGCTGGATAATGGCAGAGACATTTTTGATTGCTTCCTTAGCTATTTCACCTAATTTTCCAGTAGCAATAATTTCTGCTTTTTTTCCGCCGGGAGTGACTTCTGCTTCAATAGGTAATAAAATTCCAGAGTAGGCTGAACTTCCTCCGATAACTGCTAAACCATTCACTCGACCAATTCTGGAGCCGGAGGTTATGATTACTTCATATTCTTTTTTTCGTTCAATGTATTGGTCGGAAATTTGCTGCTCCAAAGGCCGAGCCAATATTTTTGCTTTCTTGACATGTTCTTTGGTAACAAATTTCGCGCCTTCTTCTTTTGCTAAATCGCCGGCTGCTCTGACTAATCCTCCTAATCCGCGCAAAAGTAAAGTAAGATGTCCTTTACGGTTAGCGCGCCGGCGTGCTTCTTCTACGATAGCTTTCAAGGCAGAAAGATCAAAGTGAGGAATTTTTCCTTCATCTTTCTTAATCTCTTGAGCAACAAAACGGGCGATCTTGGTGCGGTTTTCTTTGGTATCGGGCATGGTTTCGTTCATGTAAACTTCATATCCATATCCTCTAATTCGGGAACGTAATGCCGGATGCATGTTTTTGATAGTGTCCATATTTCCAGCAGCAACAAGAATAAAGTCGCAGGGCACCGGTTCAGTTCTTACCATCGCTCCGGCGGAACGTTCAGACTGTCCAGTAATAGGGAATTTTTTTTCTTGTAATGCGGAAAGTAATTCTTGTTGAGTTCTTGGATGCAAGGTCGCAATCTCGTCAATGAATAAAACTCCTTTATGCGCTTTGTGGATCATTCCAGCTACTACGCGTTGATTTGCCGGTGTGCCTAATCCGCCTGAATTTTTACAGAGAATTCCATTTACAATGACATTGCCTGAGCTGGTCGTGACGTTGTACAGCTTGCCTTGGTATTGGATTTTTTCTACTTTTGTGATAGTTTGGGATGTAAGTTTCATGCTTCTGCCTCTTTAGATCCGAAATGATTAAGTAGTAAGTAGAGTGAATTAGGTGTAAGATTAAGAGTCTTCATGGCGTGTTCTGCACCGTAGCCTCTTTGGAGTAGCTCATTATATTTCTTTTTCTTAAGCATAGCCCAGTGTCCTAATGCTTTATACAATCTTTCGGTTTTGTATTTGCAGTAATTTATTTTAATGTTCATTAAGAATAAGAGTACATTATCTATTTTCTTTTCTATCAGCAATCTAAACATCAGTGAACCTTCTGTTTTATATTTTCCTTCGTAAATTGAAGTGGTGCTGACTCTGTTTTTTCCAAGATATTTAGCCAATTCTTTCAAGAAAGATATTCTGTTCTCTTTGAATAGTGGCAGGCCAGTAATGCCTAATTCTAATGACGTTAAGTAATTGCCTTTCTTGTGGATAATTGGCGTGCCGAGCTCTCCTCCTAGGAGAGAACCATAAAATTCATTTTCAGAACCAGTACTCAGTTTAATCCAATTAGGGACATTTAATTCTATTTTTGTTTTGTTTCCTCTGGGAGCTCCCAAGGCTAGGAAGAAATAGATGATATTTCTATTGGTATTCTGGTAACACCAGGAATGCCCATATACTCCGCCCTCAATTATTCTTGCATTTTGATTCTTGTACAAACTAAATATCTTTTCCAAGTCTTTTCCAAATTCTTTAACCGCTTCTTTTTCAGAGCTGGATAAGAAAATTCCATTCAAATTATCAAAAATTCCACCGTCTCCAAATGTTGCTCCAAGAACTTTAGCAATTAATGGTAATTTAGGATTATCTATTTTAAGAGGCAATAAACCTTTTTCTTTCAACCAATTTGCGGTTTGGATTGGAACAGGGATATGTTTTTTGGCATGCCACCACCGGGTTTTTGCTTCTGGCTGTCCGAGAGCTTTAGAAATTCTTTTGTAGCCCCACGTTGGATTTTGTTGCTTAAGCTCTTGATATTGGTAATAAATCTTGCATTGTTCCTGCTGTCTTTTATCATAAATATTTATGATGTCCTGCTCATTTATTATCATGTCTTCAACTTGAGCCACAACTTCATCTCCTTTCTGAATATTCTTTGCTTCAATATAGTCTGTCTTTCCGTTTCTCTGAATAGCTATTTTGTGTTCTGGTGTAACGACAAGTTCTTTATTTTCGGAAGTGGTGAGTTTTATCATTTCGCCAACATAATCATATCTGTTGCATGATAAAACTTCGACTGGAGAAACGGAGCCTCGAGTTTCACCCATTACAACGAGTTCATCTTTAGGTAGAAAGACAGCTTCGTAGTTCTTTTCGTTCTTCTTGATAACGTTTTCTTTATGTTTTAAGAACGCTTGGTTTATTTCCTTACTTAACTTGTTTTTTTCGATGGTATTTCTTTCTATCTTACTTATCTCCAAATCTCCTAAAAACGTCTGGAAGGGATCATGAAGTACATCACCGAGCAATGCTCCAGCATGCGCACCAGTTGCGTCGTAGAATGGCGCTATTTTTTTATTATGGTTATCTACAATTACTTTTGGCGCGATGGATCTGGAAGTTTGAAACATTCTGGGCCCCATGTTGAGGGAAATAGCAAATCCAGCTAAGAATAACATGCCCCCTAAAAAGAAAGCGGTAAACATTAAATCTGATTTGTAATGATAGCGAACCCACCAAGGCAGGATAAAAGTGATGATAGCGATGATGAATAAAATGAAACTATTATTTTTCATGAACTGATTGGCGTCTAACAAATATTTCTGAGCCTCTTCGCGTCCCTTTCCTGCGTTTAAAGTTTTGATATAAGGATTATTCTCGTCGTTAAGGTTAGGATAAGCAAGGATATCTTTAAGATCAGATTTTGGAAGAAGTTCTGCTAAGGCCATGCCCAACATTGATTTACCGGTTCCCGGTTCTCCTATCAGGAATACGTGCCGGCGCTGTAAAGCAGCTTTCTTGATGATTCTTACGGCTTCATCCTGCCCCATCACTTGGTCGACGATACCTTCCGGTATCTTGATGTTTTTTGTAGTAGCAGTTTTGTCTGATTTCATTTATAATAGAACATCCATCACTCAACGGATGTAAATTCTATTCGTGCTTTAAAAAGATTGCGGAGAAATGTATCTTCCCACTATCTGAGAAAAAATTTATTACCAGCGTTTGCCACAGCAGGAGCATTCAGTTTCACCCCTGCCAAGGTATTTATTTACTGGGTGGTTGCATTCTTCTGTTGATATATTTGCGGCTTTGTAACGCCGAACAGCTTCTTCTTCAAGCCGAGTTATTTCCCTTTCAACTTCATCTGCTTTTTGGTAAAGGGTTTCATAATGAACTTTATGATTTTCCCGAGCTTCTAACAAATCAGTAATATCGGGTAATGCCATTTTTCTTCTGCAGCTCTATGCTGCTTTCTTCTCTTTCACAAAATGAATCCTAAAAATCAACAACGATTGATTTTTATGCTTCATTTGTGCCCCAAAGTGATGTTTTTCACTTTTTGGGCTTTACTAAACTAATCACAATCTCATCAAAGTGTCCTTTCTGTTCCATTTCGATTTTCTGTTCATTTTCCAGATGCAACAAAGGCATGAAGGTATAGACTTTTTCCTGTTTTCCTGCTTTTGGAGGCAGAAGTCTAGCATAAGTGATTTTAGTGTTTTTGTCTTTGTTTGAATAATAATTGATTTTGTGGTACACATCCCTGATCACATCAAGAATGTCTATTTTTCTATGTGGATTGTAAGGATAGGCAGTAGGCTTTTGCTGCACCAAAATTCTTTTCTTGGTAGCCATGGCTCTCTGCAAAGCATCAACTAAATCGTGCACTGAGACTTTTCTATTTCTTGGCTGTGGATTTCTGGGAATTAGTTGGGGATGAGCAAGTGACCCGGAGTTGCGTAACTGTTGACCCATCTCTGTAAAGAGTTCATCTTCGGGAATTTCTTCATTTTGGTTGATGAGCTTATCTAAATTAGGAATATCATTCTCAATTAAATGGACCGCTTTTATTTTCAGTAAGATTGCGGCGGCAAGCACGACTTTTCCAGGGATAGTAAACTCATGCTCTTTCATGGCCTTGATAATCTTAATAAATTTTTGTGATAAAAGAGAAATGTCTATATCCCATGGATCCATCTGTTCGCTTTCTACTAATTCGTAAATTATCTTTTTCCAGCTCAGCTCATCCTGGTTCAAAAGCAAATCCATTATTTTTTCCTGCATAGGGGGGTGGATTTTTTAGTGGTTTAAAAATGTTTATTGTTTTGGTACTTATTTAGCTAAAGACTAGCCTCTAGCATAGAGAACACATTTTTTTGCT
>CAYHVV010000004.1:0-26035 GCA_964360115.1 uncultured Methanosarcinales archaeon
GGGTTGGAATGATGTTTTCGTATTAAGATTACCACTCACAATTTAAGACACTTCGGTTCCTTTGCCCCTTTGCTATAACTACTCAATAGTACTGAAATACAAAAGTTTTATAAAGCAAGGGCATTCTGGGACATATAGATTAGATAATGGGGGTTCTGGGTGTTATACGGTTTATCGCCATGAGGGAAAGCAAATAATATGATTGTCCAAAAAGAATTTTTAGAACGATTAAAGGATTTCGGTTTGAATTCCTACGAAAGAAAATTATGGATTGCTCTTCTTTCAAGAGGCGTTTCTACTGCAGGAGAATTATCAGACATCTCCAACGTTCCACGTTCTAGAGCTTATGACGTTCTAGAATCTTTAGAAAAAAAAGGATTTATTATTGTAAAAGTAGGAAAACCAATAAAATATTTAGCAGTTGCTCCCTCAGAAGTTATCGAAAGAGTTAAGAAAAAAGTATCTGAAGAGGCGGACGAACGCAGTAAAATACTCTCCCAGCTGAGAGATTCCGATGTTTTAGAGCAATTAAATTTACTTCATACTGAAGGCGTTACTTTGGTAGATCCAACTGATAGATCTGGTTCTTTCCGTGGACGCGACAAAGTTTACGAGCATCTTTTTTTTATGTTCAAGAACGCCAAGAAAAGCATCACTTTAATGACTTCCACTCAAGGGTTAGCCAGAAAACACGAATTTTTTTCAAGTCATCTGCGCAAGGCTGCTAAAGCAGGAGTATCAGTGCAGATTGTCGTTCCTTCTAATACTGATAAAGAACTTATTGAAAACTTTTCACAATTTGCTAAGGTCAAAACCAGCAAAAACAATACTGCTCGTTTTTGCATGGTAGACGGAAAAGACTTACTGCTTTTCCTAACTGACGACCAGAAAGTGCATAAGAGTTATGACTGCGCAGTCTGGGTAGAAGCCCCTTACTTTGTAGATTATTTTGGTAAGTTGTTTGATAATGAATGGAAAGCGATGAAGTAGGAACTAACCAGACCACATAAACCACCTAATATTCTCTAAACTAAAATGCCCCATTACTACAAAATTGCAAATCCAAGAAGAAAAATAGAAACTATTGATGATTTTGCAAATGATCTTACATCATTTCTTGAGCAGCAGAACAGAAAGCAGAATTATCGTAATGCGGGAGTTTCTGAGATTGATATTTTGTATCAAAGAGCCGGATTGTTGGAAAAAGTTGAACAAGTAACTCCAGGCGGAGTCTTAACATCATACTTTCGCGGCATAGAAGTTGTTTCTCAGAGCGAATTACCATTAGAATTTTTGTGCAGTTGGGGCGAAATTGTTGAAGAGCCCCGTAGGGTATCTAAGGCTAACCATTTTTTTATGGCAAAAAGTTTTATGGATGGAAAACCAACCTTTGAGCAATGCTGCGATATAGTACGTGGGATCGTTGGCAGTTATGACCTAGAACTAAATTTTTCTCCTCTTTATTCCTTTCCCTCCAAAAAATCTAGTTTTCCTGACATTTGGATAAATGTTTTAACCGACGGCGTATTTGTAGGATATACTGTAGGTAAAATCATTGAAACGGTTAAGTTTTATGAACATTTTTCAACTAGATTCACAGAAGATATGCAATATCTTCCCCACAAATCCCATTCCCTTTCTTTTAAGTAAATGTATCAAACTTAATGCCGGTCTTAAATTGATGCCTTTTTATCTGCCAAAGCAGATTAAAAACCAGATACTTTCTCTTTAACGAATGAATGACGGCGGGCCGTTTGCTCAGCAAAAAATCTTTCGTGAAAATAGTTGGAAACTACATTTTTTAATCGAGAATTTTTTGTCCCTTATCTTTGTGCAAGCAATGGTTTGGCCTCGCAAACATCTTGGCCTGGCCGCCATTCATTAAGTTGATAGTGTCTAAAAACCCGAAGGTTTTTATAATTCCCTTTCTTCCTTCTGTTAATGGATTACAAGCAAGTTATTCTCGTACGTCAAGACCTAAATCTACCTAAAGGAAAACTTTCTGCGCAATGCAGTCATGCGGCGGTAGAAGCGGTTCTGAAATCTTCGGATAAGAAAGTATCTGCCTGGCGGAAGCAAGGTATGCCAAAAATCGTTCTCAAGGTGAAAGATGAAAAAGAACTGTTATTGTATCTGCAGAAAGCCAAAGATGACGGTTTAACGACAGCATTGATTACGGATGCAGGCAGAACAGTTGTCGCGCCGGGAACTAAAACTTGTGGAGCGATAGGTCCGGATGAAGAACAGAAAATTGATTTGATAACGAGTAAACTGTCATTGTTGTAATCTCTCAAGAAATACGAAATCTTTTTAAATAACCCCCTTTCTAAAGCTCAAATATGAAAATTCCTAAAACTATCAAGAAATTCTGCCGATTCTGCAGAAAACATACCGATCAGAAAGTTGCTCAAAATAAGAAGAAAGCCCCTAGTTCTTTAAGCCGAGGTTCAAAGTATCGAGCTAGATTAAGGGGAGCTGCCCGAGGTACAGGAAACTTAGGCAGATACTCAAAACCGGCTGTAACTAAATTTAAACGCACTGGCGCTAAAAGCACTAAGAAAACTGATTTACGTTACACTTGTGCCGTCTGTAAGAAAACAAGTTCTCAAAGCAAAGGCATGAGAGCTAAGAAAGTGGAGTTGGTATAGATGAATACTTTAATGGCAAATCCAAAAAGCAAGTTTATCAAAGTTCGCTGTGCTAAATGCAAAAATGAACAAATTATCTTCGGCAACGCTTCTAATATTGTAACCTGTTTAGTTTGCAGCAAAGAAGTGGCTTACCCTACTGGCGGCAAAGCGAAGATTTCTGCTCGAGTGTTGGAAGTTTTTGAATAATTATTGAATAAATTTTTTTAATAATTTTTATTTCTGTTTTATAATCTCTTCACAGTTTTCCCCCAGAATGTTTTTTGTTTATCGACGATAACCTCTTAGTGAAATTTATGTTCAACGTCGATGCTAAGTTTTTCCAGTGATTTTATGCAGGAAATTCGCTCGAAGTTTCATATTGGCTTTTTGAACCGAAATCTTTATAAATAACCCTAAAAAAGAAGTCCTACGTTTATATTAATCGAGATACTCGAGAGAAAAACGGAGGAATATCACTATGGCAAGAACAAAAGAACATATCAACCTTGTATTCATCGGTCACGTAGACCACGGTAAATCTACTACTGTTGGACGATTGCTTTACGACAGCGGTAACGTTGACGAACAAAGTATGCGAAAGCTTAAGGAGAAAGCAGAACAGCTAGGTAAAAAAGGATTTGAATTCGCTTTCGTTATGGACACTCTTAAGGAAGAGCAGGAAAGAGGGGTAACCATTGATTTATCCCACAAAAGATTTGAAACAACTAAATATTCTTTTACCATCATTGATGCACCTGGTCACAGAGACTTCATCAAGAACATGATTACTGGAGCTTCTCAGGCAGACTGTGCAGTTTTAGTAGTTGCAGCTAACGACGGAGTTAATGCGCAAACTATCGAACACTTGAGATTAAGTAAAATCTTCGGAGTAGGCCAACTTATTGTTGCAGTTAACAAGATGGATATTTCAGGAGTAGATCACAAAGAATCACGTTATAAAGAAGTAGTTGAAGAAGTAAAGAAACATGCAGTTCAAGCAGGCTGGAAAGTTGACCTAATTCGCTTCTTGCCTCTAGCTTCATTGCCCGGTGAAAATATTATCAAGAAATCTGAAAAGATGCCTTGGTGGACTGGTGATACTTTGCTAGATGCTATCAACAAGTTTGATGTTCCTCAAAAACCAACTAACTTGCCTTTAAGATTACCTATCCAGGATGTCTATAATATCACTGGTATTGGAGTAGTTCCTGTAGGAAGAGTTGAAACAGGAGTTATGAAAATCGGAGACAAAGTAATGGTTGTACCTGGTCGTGAAGGAAAAGGTATCGGTGGAGAAGTTAAGACCATCGAAATGCACCACGAAGTTATTCCTGAAGCCTTACCTGGTGACAACGTTGGATTCAACGTAAGAGGTATTGCTAAGAAAGACATTGCTCGCGGAGACGTTTTAGGTCACGCTGACAATGTTCCTACTGTTGCGACTGAATTTACTGCGCAAATAGTGATTATGCAACACCCAAGCGTTGTTACTGTTGGATACACACCTGTATTCCACATTCACACTGCACAAGTAGCATGCCAATTTTTAGAAATTATCAAGAAGATTAATCCAGCAACAGGAGCAGAAGTAACTGAGAATAAAGACATCTTGAGAAATGGAGATGCTGCAGTAGTTCGCTTAAAACCTATGCAACCGCTGGTTATTGAAAAACACAGTGTTATTCCACAGATGTCCAGATTTGCTATCCGTGACTCAGGAGTTACTGTAGCAGCTGGTATGTGTATGGATGTTGTAAAGAAACAGATGTAAGTTTATTTTTTTAAATTTACTTTTACATCTTAATTTACAATTAAAAAAACAAAAAAAATAAGCACGATAAACATGCTATGTTTATTGTGTCTGTAAATGACTATGACCCAACGCGCAAGAATAAAATTAGCTAGTACGGATATAGGACGTTTGAATAAAGTGTGTTCTGACATTAAAGAGATTTCTGACAAGACTGGAGTAAAATTATATGGTCCAATTCCTTTACCTACTAAAAAATTAAAGATTACTACCAGAAAATCTCCTTGTGGTGAAGGAAAAGCTACTTGGGAACGTTATGAAATGAGAGTTCACAAGCGCATGATTGATTTAAGCGCCGATGAAAGAACTCTACGATTAGTGATGAGAGTTCCTATACCAGAAGGACTTAATATTGAAATAGAGATGGTCGACGCGTAAGTTTGGTTGTTGTTACTTCTTAGTGGGAATTTTAAAGGAAGTTTTATAAATTACTCCCAGTTATGTCTCTATTATGGTTCAAGCAAAGAGATCAATTGAAGATATCCTTTCTTTACTAGACCAAAATTCAATCATTCGTTCTGCTTTTAGGGACGAAATTAATTTAGCAGAACAAACCACTTTACATGAATTTAATCCTGACCAAACTTATACTACTCTAGAACTTGCTATTAGAAAGAATCAAGATACTTTAGATTATCAAGATAAAATCGCTGAAATATGCAAAAGTGCAAGACCAATTGGTAAACATGAAAGATTTTATGCCGGGGTCAATGAAGCAGTAAGAAATGCATATCAACATGGAAATAAAAAAGATCCAGCTAAGAAGGTTACTGTTTCTTACAAGAGTACTGAAGATACTTTTGAAGTAGTTGTTAGTGACGAAGGCGGTAAATTAAATGCTAGTTTTATACCTTTTATTCTTTTACATAGATATAGGGAATTAAATCAACCATTAAGTTTTTACCAATTCTCGGGGACCAAACAAAGCTATGAAAATTCTGGAATAGGTACATTTGTAATCCATATGGTTTCCGATGAAGTAAATTATTTTAGAAATTCTAATGGTGGTTTGAGCGTACAGATGATTATCAAGAAAGATAAAAATCAACCTAAATATTAAAAAAAGATTAAAATATCAATTAAAAAGTTTTATTCTTTCTTCTCTTCAGGAGCATCTTCTTCGCGCCTGATTACTTTAACTGCGTCCATCTTTACAGTAATAGGGATAGGTACGGCTGCTTCCAATAATTCAACCACTATCTCTTCTTTCTGTTTATTTATTCTGATAACTTTGGCGTTTTCTCTCTTGAATGGACCGGAAATGATTTCTACAATGTCATTTTTGCGGATATTCATTTCAATTTTAACTTGCTCGAGCATATGTTCAATCTCTGCATAGGGGATTTCGCGTGCTAACAATCCGCGGGCATAAGGAACGCCTTGCAAAGTAGCTTCTGCGTCTCCTTTTGAAGTAGCTTCAATAAAGATGTAACCCCTCATGCCATGGGGTCTAATCACGGCAATTATTCCTGCAGTCGGTTGTTTTTGGAGCTTAGAAATAAGATAATCTACTACCTGATCTTCTCTATTTGCGGCTGTCCTTAATCCGTATATTTGCGTTGACATGGTTAAAATAAAAGTTGTTTTCCCAAGAAGATAATAAAGCCCACAGCACCGATAACTGCGATACCCAGGCTAGTTATCTTTATGATGCTTTTGTATTCTTCTTTAGACGGTTTTTTAGTGACACGAAGCACACGCATAGATTCAGTTATAAATCTTTTTACTTTTTGCGTCTTAGTGTCCTGTACTTCCATCAGCTAGAAAACAAGGCTTTGATTTATAAAGATTGCGGATAAAAAGCTTATTCTTTCAAAAGATTATATAGCGAGCGCACGATATTTTTGTAATTATGATTTGGTGCGATAGGCGAGCTATATATGAAAGAACGAAAATATTTTTACGAATAATTAGTTATTTCAGTATAAAAATAAGGGATTATCCCATAAAATCAATTCCCAGCTCAGATTCTAGTTCTTCCTTCTTCTGACCAAAATAGGTGTTTTCCTCACCAAAAATCTGCTCAGAACTGACACCGGTAATTATGACCATGGTACGAATGGTCCTTTCTAAATCTTTGTAAATCTGCGCTCCCCAAATAATCTTTGCTTTAGGGTCCAGGCTGCCGGAAACAGTTTCTACAATACGTCGTGCTTCATCCAGAGTCAAATTTTCCCCTCCGGAAATATTGATTAAAGCTCCGGTAGCATTGGAAATATCTACATCAATAAGAGGATTATCTAAGGCTTTCTGCACCGATTCATCGGCTCGGTTTTCGGCATCAGATTCACCTACGCCAATAAGAGCAACCCCACCTTGACCCATGATGGTTTTAACGTCAGCAAAATCAAGATTGACTAATCCCGTTCTGGTTACTAATTCAGCTATTCCCTTGACGGCATTGGTTAAAATTTCATCAGCCACCTTGAAGGCGGTCTGCAGGGGCAGATGTGGAGCGAGTTCCAACAATTTTTCGTTAGGGATGACAATAAGTGTATTGATGCTTTGTTCCATCTTTTCTAAGCCAATCATGGCATTTTCGAAGCGGTGTGATCCTTCCATACTAAAAGGCATAGTTATTATTCCTACGCTGAGTATACCCATTTTTTTTGCAGTCTGAGCCACATACGGAGCGCTTCCAGTTCCTGTTCCTCCACCCATGCCGCAGGTTATAAAGACCATATCAGCACCTTCCATTAGCTTTTTGATATCTGATTCATTTTCTTTAGCGGCTTCCTCTCCCACCTTAGGATTAGAGCCAGCTCCTAAGCCTTGGGTTAGTTGTTTTCCAATGAGCAATTTTTTATCTGCACTAGTATATAGGAGGTCTTGAGCATCAGTGTTCATAGCAATAGTTTCCACTCCTTTAATGCCTATTTCAGAAATACGGTTAATTGTATTATTGCCGGCACCACCGCAGCCGATTACTTTTATTCTAGTCTTATGTCCTGCAATCAAACGTTGCAGTTCTTCATCTATTTCAGCATTCGCTTTTTTATGAGAAATCTGTTCAGCATGAAAATCTTCTCTATAATTACCCATATCCCTCACCCTTTTCTAAAAATTTATGTACTCTGGAATTTATAAAGATTATTGCACTGAAAACTAGTCTAGTGATGCTGGGCGTTCTTTCTTTGCTTCTTCTTTCTTAAATAAGATATCCTTCAATCCAGTTAACGAAATCAATTTCTGAGCAAGAATGGTGCTGATTTGTGTTGGCAATTCACCGGGGATAGTAACTGTTGCAGCATTATCTTTTACTTCAATTTTCATAGCCTCGGCGGGAAGCCGCAATAAAGCAGATAAGAATGCGCTAACTTTTTCTTTCTGATCAGTCACTTTTCGCAAAGCTTTGTAAGTATATACTACTTCCTTTCCTGCTAAAGGATGATTAAAGTTGACCATTACTCTTCCTCCAGAAACTCTGGTAACAATGCCCAATTCACCATCAACATCAACTTGAAGACCCGGCCGGGGTTGAACACTATGTTGCCGGAACACATCCATGGGGACTATTTTAATCTGTTTAATATCCCGTTTACCAAAAGCTTTTTCTGGCGGTAAAGTAGTAGTATATTCTTTTCCCAGCTCTTTTTCCACTAATTGAACATCCAATCCTGGAATAATCTGCCGTTCGCCGACACAGATAACTGCCGGTTTATATTTATGATTCTTAGCATGAAGATTTCTATCTTTAGCTACATTTTCATTAGTGGTGTCAAAGACTGTACCATCAGTAAGTTTACCGGTGTAATCAATTTCAATAAAATCATTAAGTTTTATTTTCTCGTTCATGTCAGCTTATTTTGAGAAGTAGTTTATAAAATTTATTGTTTTGTGTTTTTTAAATGGAATTTTAAATAGAATTGTTTGCTTTCCCTACTTCTTAACAGAATGTGTTAGATAATGTAAAACATCGCCCCTTACTTTATTCCCGTCTCCATAAGTTTGAGAAGGATAGTTAGAACCCAACAGCGGCGAACCCACTATTTGATCAAAGGGGATTCCACGAAGTACATAATCCCTCAATAACTCTATACTCAATATCACATTTTCACCGGTTTTTTTATTTTTTTTAGGATTTAAGATTGGGGCTTGTGTTTCTATATATTGAAACTTTCCTTGTTCAGCAGCAAGTTTTAGAAGACGATATGCTTTATCTGGATGATTAAATCTAGTGCTGCAAAGATGTAATCTTTCTTCTAAGTCTTCGGTCATAGTAATCACTTTTGGTTGTTTCTTTTTAAATTTGTCTAGAAAACCTGAGCATCATTCAAAAAAGAAACAATTCTTTCAATTTACAAATCTTTAACTTCAGAAATAACTTCTTTAAACAAGTCAATTGGTTGAATACTATCATCTAATAATTGGTCAAATCCAAAGCGCGGGTCTTCCTTATCATGCAATTCGGTCGAATAGTATACTGCTTTTAGTGATGCTTTGCTTCTATTGTCATAGGGCAGATAACTTTCAGAATCGCAACCGCTTACATCATCCAATATGTTTCGTGAAATAAATAATTCTAATTTTATCTTGTCATCGTTATTTTCAATGGCTTCATACCACTCATCAATCATTTCTTCATCTGGTTCAAATTGATCTGGGTCAAATGTTTCGTATATGGGCATTCCGCTGGGTTCAGTGTAGAGATATTGTCCCCGTTCTGGATATACTTTCTGAAGCTGGTTTTCCATAGGAGATACGATTGCAAAAGCATAATATTGATATTGGTAGTTACAAAAAGTCCCGCCGTATTGTTTATGTTCAGAGTGGATCAATTCTCCTTTAAAATGTTCCTGCGGGAATGAACTTTCACTATCTCTGGTTAAATTTTCAAAATCAAATACGACTGCTCCACCTATTTCCTTTTCTGAATTTTTAGGACTAAATTCAAGCCGCAACCTATCATCCCAGGCAGCAGCATTATAATTCATGCGATGGATAATTGTAAGATCCCAAGGCAGACTTTTTTCTCCTACAAAAGAAGGATTACTATATGCTGCTGTTTCAATTAATTGATAATTTCCCGAATATTGGGGGATTTTTGTCTCACTGCAGCCTAGCAAGGATTCAAGACCGCAGATTCCGGCCAGCAGCATGGTTGATTGTTTCATGACCTGCCCTTTAGATTTTTCCGCGAGGTGATGAAAGAAATAATCTTTTCTACTGCCTGTTCCGGAGTAATGAAAGTAGTATCAATAATTAAATCGTATTGTGATTCGTCCCGATGATCTATATTATAATATTTTTTGTATCGCGCCGCATCTTCTTCTTCTCGTTCATAAATTCTTTTTTTCATAGCTTCAAAAGAAGTGATGCTCCCTTCGTTCCTTTTTTCTTGGATTGTTTTGTTCTGTAAATCTTTCCAAATGCGTTTTGCACCTTCTTCAGGATTTACTTTGATGTAAATTTTTACCGATTCAGGTAGAAAATGAAATTGGGTTCTTCCTTCTACGATAACAATTGCTCCTTTTTGTTCTAATTCTCTGGCTTTAGCAGCAGCCATCTTGTCCACGTTTACGTCCGTTTCAGGATGAGTGACTGCGTATTGGTTAAGCTCCTGCAAAGTCATACCTTTCTCTCTGGCAAGTTCTCGGCGGATTCCACCAACATAAATTCTTTCAGCCTTCCATTTTTTGACCAGCAGCTCTGCGGCAGTACTTTTACCGCTGCCCGGAACGCCAGAAATAGTGATAATCATTTTAAATTAAAACAAGAATTGATTAATAAATACTTCTTTTCTGTAATCGTAAGCTTTAAATAAGCAATAATATTCTTTTTAATTTATGGATAAAAAAGAGATGGACTTTCTGGTTGCTCCTAATCAGGCAAATCAAGCAAATCCAGCAAAGAAACAGAAAGTAAATCCTACTGCTATACTTGTTGTTGTGGTGGGCTTAATAGTATTGGCTATTTTTGTGATTCGTCCCGCACTATTGGGGTATGGCATTTACCAGCGGGCAGAAGCTTCTAATCTTACGGTACAAGACTACGCACAAAATATGCAGCAGTTAAATAGAGACTTAGAAGTAACTAAAACTAATCTTTCTTCATATTCTACATTTACTGGAGCTTTGATGGCGCAAGTAGATAAAAAATCTGATGAACTTATCGAATGTAAAGTGGCATTGGAGAGAATCCAATTAAATGTTGAAGTAGCGCAAAAGCAAGTTGCTGAGAAAGAAATAGAAGTTGCGACAGTTAAGAGCGAAACGGAAAAAACGATAGATCAACTAGTAACAGAAAAAACTGCTGCTTTAGAACAGGAAAAAACCGTTTGTGAAAGTTCTCTTGTTGAAAAAGAAACAGAAGTCGGCGAAGTTCAGGCTAAATATGATACCTTGGTAAAAAATACCGCTAAAAGTATCTGTTGTAAAGTAAAAGTAGATAATCCCCAAATCAATTTCTATGATGTAGTAGATAACAAGATAACTTGCTTAGAACAAGGAACAAATCAGCTTAGTTGTTGATTTATGATTGATTGTCAATTATAATATTAGTTAAAATTAATCCTTTTTGGGCTAAACGAACTAAACTGAAGGACGAGAAAAACTTTTAAGTGATTTCTAATGATTGGTTATTTTAGCAACTATGCTGTCATGCGACATAAAAATAGGATATCTCAAATTACCCTTAAGATCATATATGGGTATCAAATTTTCTCTTCCAAAGCTGGATTGTTCCATCACTTTTACTGCTCTTAAAACTAATCTTTCAAGATGCGGTTCATCTTCTTGGCATTTAATAGCAAAATCTCTCTGTAACCTTATCATTTCATCAAAAGTTTCATCTACTGTAGATTTTGTTACATATCTTTGTTTTTCAAACAGCTTTCTTCCAAGATGATAATCTCCAACACCCACTATCATCCCTGAAAAATAATTAGGATTAATAACTTTCAAATCTATAACGTGACCGCTAGCTATTTTTTCAGATAATAAAAAATCATTTTCCCATCCCCTCCAAATAAGATTTGAAGTTTGAGGATTATCATAGCGCAGGGTATCTTCATCAATAACAAAAGTCAGTGACCAGCCCGCCAACGCTAAGGGATAATTGATTACCGAATCGAAGAAGTAATCTGGGTTTTGAGATAAAAGCCTGTTTGCATAGATAAAATTATCTTTAACACCCTCATTTCTTAATGATCCACAGACTATTCCTCGTTCCAGATAGCTTCTAACAGATTTGGCAAATGTGGTTAATCTTGTAGGACCATCAGTTGTTCTAGTAAGAGTATGATACAAAGTTCCTTGAGCTAGAACATCAATTATAGTTAGGAGTTTTCCTGTTTCTTGAATCATATTTTATTAAAATTAGGGCCAATATATAAACTTTCCCCGTTTTACCCCTAATTAGGGGTGACCCTTTGGCAACTAGGTTTTCTCGCTTGATTGTTGTTCTTGATTTGTCGCTTTGCTTCGCAATTTTCTTACGAAAAGATTTTAACAGCGATTAAAATTAGTTATCAATTTCTGAATTTATCTTCAGCGAATTATTTCATAAGAACTTTCTTTTAATTTTCCAGATTTATCCTGCAGCCATTTTTTTGCCCAGAAGGAACTGACTTTAAACAAACCCCATTGCTGGTAGCGGCGCATGGAAGTTATGACTGTAGTGTTAATGCAGGTGAATTTTCCTAATTGTTTTAGATGTAAAGCAAGTTTTCGGTGTTCTCGCACAATAATCTCGGGATTGTAACCTCCTACTGCGTGAAAGTCTTTTTTCCGGCAAATAAGCGCTCCGCTGCAGCCTTGGTAGAGGTTAAGATAATGATATAGATTTTTGAAGGAAACCGCAAGATGATGAGTCATTTTTTGTGAATCTGGTTTTGCTAATGTAGTGGCTACTGCATATTCTTCGGAAAATTTTTCTTTGATCTTTTCCAATGCATCTGCTGCCAGCTGAGTGTCGGCATCAAGAAAGACCAAGAGTTCTCCTTGAGAATTTAATGCGCCGGCGTTTCTAGCTACGGAAACGTTAGGTTTAGGCAGGGAAAGGTGGCGTGTGTTTGCAGTAATGTTTTTTTTTGCAATTTCTTCGGTTTTATCCGTGCAGCCGTTAGTAACTAGAATTATTTCATAATCTTGCAAGGTTTGACTTTTAATGCTGTCAATGGTCTTTTGGAGGTATTTTTCTTCGTTATGAGCGGGAATGATAATAGAGAAGGATAACATAGAAAATGTGTGAGAAGAAGTGTTTTAAAGGATTATTATAGTGGAAAATAGATAATGGAGGAATAGCAACGAATAAAAATTAAATATTATTTCTTGGTTGGTTCTTTGAGAAAGAAATTACCGTTTCCGTCATTGAGATAAAGATAAATTTTGCCACTGTAATCACCAAGGCGATCATGGTTTCTATCGTAGTTTAGGCTTCCGACTATAAAGTCCAAATCTCCATCACCATCAAAATCTCCGGAAGTTAAAGCCATTCCTGATTCCGAAAACATGGGTACAGCAGCAAAGTATTTTGGCGGTTCTGGCGATGTTTCTTTTTGTGGGCTTTCATCACAGCCTAGCAATCCAGCAGCAATAATCGAACCGTATGCAACTATATTTTGATATGTTTTCATTTTTTGTCCTCCTTTATTTTTACAAAGTCAAATAATTTGCCGCCCAAAGCATTCCAGAATCACAATAGTAAAAAGGTGTACTGAAGGGTTTTCCATTTTCATTGAATACTTCCAGGAAGTTATGGTGCTGCTCAATCAGTTGTTTATATTTTTCCTTGTACGTCTTGGCTCGTTCTTTATCCACTTGCTGTAATAACTTTACATACAACAGCCCCATGTGCATCCAGAGAGCATTATTTTCATAGTTGTGCAGAAAATTTTCTTGCCAGATAAAATTGATTTTTTCCTTACCGGAAGTGTATTTGAGCGGAAATGGTTCATCTAATCCTGCTTCATGGATTTTTTTCAATGCAGATTGCATCATTTCTCTGTCAGTAATTATTCCAAGTGCAAACGGAAAAAGGTTAGCATCTCCGGCAACATATTTGTGCTGGCTTAAGTCATCATAAAAATATTCTCCGTTCCAAAAATGGCGTTTGATTAGTTCCGGATAAGAAAATTTTTCAAATGGATTATGAAGATGCTCCATACCCTTGAGATCTTTTGCTAATAGGGCGACCATGCAATTATCGTAACAAGAACTTTTTCTCACGGCAAAATCTTTAATGGAGGAAAAATGGGCTTCAGGCTTAACTAAACCGGTGTGCAGGTTGATAACTTTGTCATAGAATTTTTGTATCTCTTTATTAAGAAAATCTTTGAAGGCATAATACGGAAATTTAGACGCTTTTATGCTGTGGATTAGCCAGGGTAAAGAGTCTACGGCATAAGTAGGAAAATCAAATGGTTCCCCTCCTGGTGTAATGGTCGTAGTTATTTTTCTATGCTGTTTGAAATGGTTGAGAGCATAACGTAAACTGTGATGTATTTGATCTTTATGCTGAAGATCGAGGAGTGATTTGGTACACCATCCTAAGTCTCTAGTCCAGAATTGGGAGAAATTGCCGGTTGAAGTCTGCAGATAGCGGCCGTTCCAGCAATCAATGACAATCTGCTCGCAAATTTCTTCCGCATCGCCGGGATATTTTTTAGGCAAAACACGATTCTTCCAGCTGTTAAGGAATATCCTTGATCCTTCGGTTAAATAAGGCAGAACTGGTGGCATGCCCGATTAATAGAAGGTCAGTTTAAAAATATTATTGGTGGAGAGAAGTAAAAGCGGACCCGAGGGGAATTTCATACCAATACCTAATCGTCGCGGTGGGTTACACGTAACCCGCCCATGTCGCCTAAGATATTGGCCATTTGAACCCCCGATTTGCGGCTTACGCATCTTCAGTTAACTCTCTTCATCCTATAGAAGGATTACTCAGGAGCTCATCATAAGATTAGGAGGCAGCTGTCCTATTTACCCTTCATAATGAATCCAGGCTAGACGACGGGTCCTTGAGGTTAAGAAGGAAAGTGCTGTTTTTTAAATCTGCCTATTCCAATTTTATATCTTTAAAGAAATCATCGGATAGGCAGGGCCGGAACGGAGTGACTAGCTCTTCGTACTGCAACTCAATCCATCTTTAATTGGAATTAATTCTGTTTTTAATTGCGGATGATTAAGCACTGCTTCCTTAAAATTTAAGCAATCATCCATGGTGATATTGTCGGCAATGATGAAGCCGTCATTTTTTACTAGTTTTATTGAAGGCTCCAAAACTTCAATATACTTCTTTTTGGCAAAGTCAATGAAAATTAAATCATAATCTTCCGGTGTCTCTTTCGCTAATCTTTTGGTAATTTCCACTGCATCACCAACCAAAACTTTTGCTTTGATATTGTACCTCTTGAAATTCTGCCGTGCTTCTTCTGCAATGATGGCATTTACTTCTATGGTTGTTAATTCTGCTCCTTCGCTCCCGAGGAGGCAGCCGCTGTAACCGTTAGCAGTACCTAATTCGAGAACACGTTGTGGTTTTGTTTGCTGTACTTTCTGCAACAGCCAGGCTCCTTTCTTAGAACCGATTATAGGTATACCTCGAGCGATGCTTTCTTGTTCGAGTGACTGGAGCTGTTGAATATTCATGAGTATTTGACTAGGAGTAAATGGTTTAATTATAAGTCTTTCTTGCAATAATTATTAAATAAATAAATGTTTATTTAACCATGGTGCTTCATTTTAAAAAAAGTATTTCTGAATCTTTGGAGAATATTCATTCTCTGGAGAATATCCTTCCTTTGAAATATCATCAACTCCCGGTCTATGATGCAGAAGTAGCCAGAACTCATGTTGTTTCAGATACAGTCATAGAACAATATGGTAACACCAAATGGGCAATTATCGACCTCCTGAACGAAAAATATGGCGCTATCCTGTTTAACAAATTTGATTTGTATCATTGGTTAGAGAAAAATCAGGATGATGAAGTGGCCTATTTCCTAAATGAAGCCGGTTCAAACAGCTTAAACTATTCTCAGTATTTAGCGCCTTCGTGTTTTCATTTGTGGTTAGGCAAGAAAGGTTTTATTATCGGCATTGAACAGAAAGGAAAAGGGTTTAATGCGATCAAGATTAATGAAGAAAAAATAAAAGAACATCAAGGCGGCGCGTTTACGTTTTTTCGAGAATGTAAAAACACGGTTTTCTTTGATAATGCTGATGATGCTAAGATAGTTTATTTAGAAGTAATATTTTAAAAATAAACCCGTGTTCTGTAGTAGGTATGAAGGAAAAGAAACTTTTTTTTGAGAGACCGACTCCTGCACAAATTAAAGAAGGAAAAGAACCCGTTTTGTTAGAAGATAAGATTGTTGCTGCACTACAAGAACTTCAGCCGCATCAATATGCAGTTATCCCTGAAAATGTGTTTGACACCGGTTTAAGTGATTTTGCTAAATTTTGGAAGCATGGAGAAACATTTGAATTAGATAATTATCGTCCGTTCGGAAGATCTCCCAGTGATTTATTTCAAGAAGCAGTTACTAATCCTCAAACTAGTTTTAATACTTATATGGGTGGATATTCGTTCAGGCCTCAGTTTGGGCCTGATAAAGTTTCCCGGCGTGTTCCTTTTGTTGAATTGTTAGAAGCAGCACGCATCTTGGCGTACGGAAATATATATCCAGATGCTGCAGTCACAATACACGGCGAATACATTCATGCCGCTAGAGCAGCAACAGAAGGAGGGTCGTTCATAGTAAGTACGCCTTCCAGAACCAGAAAACATGATCGTTATCGTTTTAAAATAAGTGGTATTCCGGTACAATTTTCAAAGCCTTTTGTATATCTTATTCCCTATAATTTTACTAGTAAGGAATTAGGTGTTGAAAGCAAAATCTTCCGGGAGTTACGTTTTGCTAAGGCAGAAAGTTCTGAACCCAGTCAAAGTTATTATGTCCAGGCGCATGAAATTGCTGCAGCCTATACCATCGCCGAGAAACAATATCAAAAAGGCAATACTATTCCTCTGCGTTTTTTAGTTTTTCCAACGGTTTCTCAGTCAGCAGTCGATTTATATACCACTTTGCTTAACAGAACTTTACTTCAAGTGCAAGAGGACGGAAAGATTCATCATAAGCATTTATCCCAAGCTCATATGGAAGCAGTCATGTGGCGTTTAGTGCGTCGGCAAGGTTATGTAAAAGGATTTGATGACTCTGCTCTGCAGGAAGGCAGGGTGTATGATTACAACTGGAAATCTAACATTTTTTCTCGGTTTTGAATGAATTTCCACAAACCTTTAAATATAATCTTCTTTTTGGAAAAGTATCGTTATCGTGAGGGGAATCCATATGTCAGACAAAATCTTAATACCAACTTTCGTTGAAGCACAACAATTTGAAAAAATAGAAATCAACGGTGTTGAAAAAGCACTGCGAGAATGTCTTAAAGCTAAATGCGAGCCAGTCTATATGCCGCAACTTGTGGATGCAAGAATCATCTCGTCAAGAGATTCTTCAGTTTGGAAATGGTACACCACTCCCAGCATACAAGTTACTGGAAAAACAAAGCAGGGAAATCCAGTTGTTGTCTATGCGCATGTTCCAAATTATTTTTCTAAACCAGATAATATTGCGAAAGCTGTTAGTAACGGTTTAATGAATGGAGCAGGAATAATGCCTCCAACAGAATTTTACACGCTTCTTGATCTGGAAGATAAGGAGAAAATATTTGTAGTTGATTATGATGCCTTAAAAAAATCTAAATGTGGAGTTATTGATGTTGCAGAAGCTCTCGAGCATCCGCAGACGATTCCATTCTTAAGCGGACAAGCACGAGCTGAGCAATATCTTCAAAAACACCAGCAAGTGTACAATAATAATAGAATAGGAGTTTGGCATAACGACGATTTAGCTGACAAACCGCTCGGGCGTGTGCTGTTCCTTGGCAACTATCATAACAACTATCTCTATGCCGATTACGATCTTATCAACTACGTCGGCCGTTTTCTCGGGGTACGTCGTGGAGTCGGCGCCGAAGGCATCGCGCGAAAAAATCACGATTTAGAAACAGTTATGAAAACTATTCGTGGCGCATTAGAGCCACTCTACAAATAGATTTAAATAATTCTTTGTTTTTCTTCTTTTTGTCTTGGCAGCTTTCTGAAAGAGAGAAGAGGCCTGGGCTACATGCTCTTGTACTACGGCTTAAGGCGACTGGTCATGAAACCTTCAAGTTGGACACGTTCTAATTTGATAAGACAGCTGCGACAAAACGCCTCCGAGTGTTATTGAAGCAGTGGAGAAGTAAGGGTATAAGAGCTAATAGAGGCGGGCGTGTGCTGTTCCTTGGCAACAATCATAACAACAATCTCAATGCCAATAACAATCTTAACAACAACGGCCGTTTTCTCGGAATAACCCAGCCCTGCTAAGACATTTTAATACTACTACCATGTATAAACTCAAACAGATTCCTGAAGATTTTGTAGTGATAGAAGTTCCGGCAGTTAAAACTGCGCAACAAGGCCGATATCTTTATTTCTGGATGAAGAAGAAGGAAAGAAACACTTTAGATGCAGTTAAGGAGTTGGCCAGGCAATTACGGCTTAAGGAGAAAGATATTGGCTTTGCCGGAAGTAAGGACAAGCATGCAGTAACTGAACAGATTATCTCTCTTCCCGGAGTTAAAAAAGAAATTGTGGCTGGAGTAAAGATCGACGGTGTTTCCTTAGAATTTTATGGTTGCGGCAATCAGCCGGTCTCTCTTGGAGATTTGCAAGGGAATAAATTTGAATTAGTGGTTAGAAATCTTGATGATGAAAAAGCAGAAAAAATAACTTTTGTGGAAAATTATTTTGACGAACAGCGTTTTTCTCTTAATAACATAAAAATAGGGCAGCATCTCATCAAGAAAGAATTTGCGAAAGCAGTTTCTCTGATAGATGAAGTAAAGGTTAAGCGATGTTTGGAACAAAAACCGTCTGATTATGTCGGCGCATTAAAAACCTTGCCAACAAGATTACTGCGGATGTATGTGAATGCGTACCAAAGTTATCTGTGGAATAAAACGGTGGCCACTTATTTAGCGCAAAAGGGGAAAGTTTTGAAAGAAGTTGCCTATTCTGGGGGAACATTCGTATTTGTTTCTGATTCTGAAAAATTCAAAGATATGAAAATTCCTTTAATCGGTTTTGGCCATGAAGATTATAATGACCCAGAAGTCCAGGAGATTATCGATGAAATCATGAAAGAAGAAAAAATATCTTATGCTGATTTTATTATCAAACAGATTCCTGAATTGACCTTGGAAGGCGAGTTAAGAAATGTATTCATAGAAGTTAAAGATTTGAAAATAGGAAAAAAGGCGAAAGATGAGTTGAACTTGGGAAAATTTAAAGTTAAAATTAGTTTTACCTTATCGAAAGGAAGCTACGCCACGATGGCGATTAAGAAGATTATCTCTTGAGATTTAAGCAGAGATTCCTTTGGGAAAAACATCACTCACTTGTTGATGCATCTCTTACAAACACCAGTTACATCGATTTGGAAATGACATACCTCTCCTTCGACCTGCGCATCCATGAAGTCTAATTTTTTGATGTCAATATGTTTTCTTTCTCTGCATCTTTCGCAAGTGAAATGGCAATGGTTCTTCTTGCTGTTAGAATACAAAGTTTTTCTATTGCATTGGAAAGAGTGAATGTCTCCATTTTTAGTTAAATCGTTCAGAAGGCGGTAGATAGTTGCAAGACCAATTTTTGGATTCTTTTTTGATGCTTCGTGGTATAATTCTTCCGCGTTAAAAAAAGAATTGAAATTAGTTATTTCTTGCATAATAAGTTGTTTCTGTTGAGTGGAACGTTTCATTTATTCTCTGCTTATTGAGAATGAGAATCAATAAGTTTTATAAAGATGTTGTTCCTAGTATGAATTATGGGTTTAACTCCGATATATGTCTTAGCGAGCGTCGCAGTAGTTTCTTTGGTATCATTAGTGGGCGTGTTAACTCTAACTTTAGGCGAAAAAAGGTTGCATAAAATTCTTTTAATTTTAGTAAGTCTCTCTGCAGGCACTTTAATGGGTGGAGCATTTTTACATCTCCTGCCTAAAGTAGTAGAAGCGCAAGGATTTACTCTAGGCGTGTCTTTTTCAGCTTTAGGTGGTGTCTTAGTTTTTTTTCTATTAGAAAAATGGATTCATGCAGTTAATCATTGTGATATCATGCCGCATGAACATTCCCGTCTTCATCACGAGCCACACGTGAAAGTGCATAAGCAACAAATAGGCATCTTAACTCTTTTTGGCGATGGTTTACATAATTTATTAGACGGATTAGTCATTGCCGGAGCATATTTAGTAAGTGTACCTGCTGGGATTGCTACTACTTTTGCAGTAGTATTGCATGAAGTTCCTCAGGAAATAGCCGATTTTGGGGTATTGTTATATTCTGGTTTTTCCAAGTGGAAAGCAGTATTTTATAATTTTCTTTCTGCTACGATGGCTGTTGTCGGCGCGGTACTTGGCCTAATTCTCGGTGCGCGAAGCGAAATATTTGTATTGTATGTTCTTCCTTTCGCTGCAGGAGGTTTTGTGTATATCGCCGGTTCAACGTTGATACCAGAACTACATAAAGAATGCGGATGGAAAGAATCTTTATGGCACATCTCTTTCTTTGTGTTAGGAATTATTTTGATGTGGGCGGTGTTGCTGTTAGAATGAGATTTTTATTTGAACGAGCTATTTAATTCGGCCAAGAGTTCTTTTATTTTATCAAGTTCTTTTGAATAATACTTAATAAATTTATTATTATTTTCTGCGAATTCAATCTCTTTTTTAGTAGATTCTCCTAACTTTCCGCCAATATCGATAACAAATATCCCGTCAGAGATCCTTATTTTATCAAGATGCAGCGCAAATAGACTTTTTGCCAATTCTTCAGAATACTCAACATTTTCTGATTTCCCATAGATTGCAGGAGGTAAAGGAATCTTACCTTCAAAAGTCAAAGCTCTTTCAACTTCTTTGAATTCTTTCATAAATCTTGTACTTCCACAAAGCGTAATCATCTCTCTTTTCATCTTTTATTCCAGTCTGGGTTAATATCCCGCAGCTCTGCTGCGATTGGGAGTTTCATTTTAGTTTTTTAACAATCATCTTAACCCTATTATATACTTCTTCAGTTTTCCCAACCCCATTTATTGTTTGTAGAATTCCTTTTTTCTGATAATATTTTATAACCGGTTCGGTTTCTTGATGATATACTTTAAATCGTTCCTTTATAACTTTAGGAGTATCATCTTTTCTGTGTACTAATCGCTTTAGGATATTTTTTGGCGGAGGCAGGTACTTTAGATGATAGGTTTTTCCAGTAACGGGATCAAGGAGTCGTCCGGATAATCTTTTGATAACTTCTTTTTCAGGAACAGATACATATAAAGCTAGGTCAATACCTTCATTTTCTATTTCTTTGGCTTGATCTATTGACCTGGGAAAACCGTCAAAAAGGAAATTTTTCTTATTTTTAATGGCCTTTTTGGCAATTTTTACCGCCATGTGATGTGGAACCAGATTACCTTTATTGATGTAACCGCTAATCTCTTTTCCTAAAGCAGTGTTCTTTTTTGCTTCTTTACGAAGCAAGTCGCCGATAGAAACATGGAGAAGATTGAAATCTTTAACCAACCGTTCTGAGATTGTTCCTTTTCCGCTGCCCGGAGGACCTAAGATGATTAGTTTCATTATAATCTCTTTTTTCCTTTGAAAGCAGCGGAAATATATAAATATATTATTGTCTAAAGAAATGTTTTTATATAATTCCCGGTTTTTGAAACTAAAATGCCAGAGATTTTAGATATTAACATTCCCAATAAAGGAGATAAGACCTCCCCTTATCGCTTGGAGCTTTTAGTTGGGGGAGTAAAAATGCTTTCTTTATATCACTGCAGAACCGAAGATAGAATGAATAAATGGGGGGTTGTACGGAAAGTTAAAACTTACGGGTTTTGTTTTGAATGCGGAACTGGAAAATTAAATTATGCTTCTATCCATGCCGGAGATTTTACAAAACCAGATTTCCGCTGGCTGGATACTCGTAAAAAAGAGTATGAAGAGGATAACATTCCTGGCGAATGTTATCTTCAAGGGGTTAAATATGCCGAAAGAGTTTTTAATTTTCTTAAAGACAAAAAAGAAAATGCTTCTTCATATAAAGAGAAGGATAGATTTGATCTTTTTTTATCTCCTTTAGAAAAAATATTGAAACCCCGGAACGTTTAGCAACACTTATAAATGATTATTGTTAATACTATTTTATAATGGATGGGGTCTTTTTTTGACCGTGCAAGGTGGAATAAAATGGTTCAATGTACCGACTGCGGGAAAGAGTTTAGTTCTCATGATGGTTTAATGCATCATCGAGAGGCGAAGCATAACGTAGTGAAGAAAAAATTTATGATTAAAAAAAAGCATTATTGGTATGCTGGTGTTCTTGTCGCTATAGTGCTGCTGAGTTTATGGGCTTATTCTAATGCTAATTCTCCCGGAAAGTATGATAATCTTGCTAAATGCTTGGGCGAGAAAGGTGTTACCTTGTATGGAGCATTTTGGTGTCCTCACTGCATCGAGCAGAAGCAGTTATTTGGGAAATCTGCGAAGCTATTGCCTTATGTAGAATGTTCAACACCGGATGGAAAAGCACAGACTGCTATCTGCATCAGCAAGAAGATTGAAGGATATCCCACTTGGGAATTTGCTGACGGAAGCACGCTGGGCGCAGTTCTTACTCCGCAGCAATTGGCAGAGAAAACTGGATGCGAATTGAACTGAGATGAATAAATTGTGGCAAATTTTACTCTTTCTTTTTATTCTATTTATAGGAAGTTTGACTATTCTGGAGATTTTGCTGAGTTGAGTAATGATTGCGTTTAATGATGTTATGCTCTCCCGAGCTCTGCGAGGGACGAGGAGCCAGAAGAGTGAAGAAGAGTAATTTCAGGGGGCGTTCTATCCAATGAGCGAATGCGATACATCAAGAACAAAAAGTAGATAGTGGTTTTCTTATTCCGATTCTTAGTGTAGGAGTGTTTATATATGTTAATTTGATTAATTCATTGATGAAGCTCATCCTGACTCGGCATGCTGAGACTATTGAATATGTAAATGGGATTGTTTGTGGACAATTGCCAGGAACGTTGTCAAAATTAGGAAAAAAACAAGCATCATTATTGGCTCAAAGATTAAAAGATATCAAGATTGATTATATCTATTCGAGCGATCTTGCTCGTGCAGTTGATACGACAAAAGAAGTTTTGAAATTTCATACAGAATCAACTGTTTTCTACGTGCCTGAATTACGAGAGAAAAATCAAGGGGTATTTGAAGGAAGAAAAGATGCAGAAGTAAGCACTGAATCCTGGAGAAATAAAGTTAAAAAAGACTCCTTAAATGCGGCTCCAAAAAATGGAGAATCAAAAATGCAAGTTTATAAGCGGGTTGAAAAATTCCTCAAAAAAATATTGAAGAAACATAAATCCGAAACAATATTGATTGTTGCACATGGAGGTGTGCTTAGATCATTATTTTGTTTAATAACAAATAAACCTCCTGAAGAAATGCCAAAGCTTAAAAGATTTTTGAACACCAGTGTAACTGTTGTAGAAATTAAAGAATATCAAACTCCTAAAATACATATAATTAATTGTGTTGAACATACAGTTTAATACTAACATTATCACTTAAGAGAAAACTGGCCTTCTGTTTTTTACGAATTCAAATATGTTGAGTTTAATAAATGTTAAGCTTGTTTTTGTGGGTTTATGTCGAAGACAATAAAGGGAACAAAAACCGAAAATCTATAAGACGGAGTTCTAGCTTGCAAGAACGGAGTTCAATAAGATTAGCACAGAGTAAGGCAATCCCCTCATAGAAGTTAGTAGTCGTTAGAATTTCGGCACCATAAAAACGGCAGTAACGTTTAAATAAGTCCATATTATTCTCTTTTGTTATGTGGGACCTCAGAGAGACCAATGAATTTGAACATAAGTTTGAGGAACTACCTCCAGATATTAAAGAGAGATTTGAAGAACAAATCAAGAAGTTGTGTGAAAATCCCTATGGTCTTGGAAAACCTCTTGGGTATCCATGGTTTAGAGAACTCAGAAACGATAAGTTTCGCGTGTATTATCTCATCTATGATCAGGTGGTTGTAGTCTTATTTGTTGGTGTTTCAGATAAAAAGAACCAGCAAGCGGTTATTAACATCGTCAAGAACAACCTGAAAATGTTTAAAGAATTTGTTGAAAAAGGGGCAAAAAGATTATAAAGAATAAATGACTTATTAGGTATAAAATGGATAAAGAACTTCAAGAATTGATTGATGAACGCCAACAGCTTATTGACAAGCTTTGCATGGAAATTGTTGCAGTAGAAGAAGGAATGATTAAAATTTTGGTGGAAGCAAAATGACTGAAGATATTAAACACGTAAAAAAAGAACTGAAAGAGCAAAACGAGTTTCTTCATTCTATGCTACGCTCTTTTGAGGATATTAAAAAAGGAAGGATTAAGAAGTTTGAGTTCTCGAAGAAGTATTCTGCTTAAAGAAAGGCATTTAAAGTAGTTCTATTATTTAATTGAGATGGTCACACGTATGTGCATAGCTGGTCTGTCGTCGATGGTTTATAAATACCAGTTTACAATTAGTAAAAATTATCGCCATTTTGTCGACGAGCCAAAAATGAGCTATGCACATACGGTCACACTTTTACTTACTTCAGGAGGGATTGTCCCAGAGATAAAAGAATACTTCTTGTCGGTTTTGCCTAAGAAGAGACCAGAGGATAATAAAGTTGTTTTTGTGACGACAGCTGCCTATGGTGAATCAAAGAATCCAACGTGGATGGAAAAAGATAGGCAGTTACTGTACGAGTGTGGCATAAAATACATTGAAGAATTGGACTTTAAAGATAAAACGCAGAAAGAATTAGAAAAACTCTTGTCTGATAAAGAGATTATTTTTGTAAATGGAGGAAATACTTTTTATCTGTTAAAATGGGTAAAAGAAAGTGGTTTTAGTAAAGTACTCTCTCATTTCTTGAGAAGAGGTGGCTTATATGTTGGAGTGAGTGCTGGAAGTTATATTGCCTGTCCAACTATCGAAGCTGCTACGTGGAAGCATCAAGTTCGTAATAGGGTCGGGATAACAGATTTTACTGCTTTGAATTTAATACCATTCTTGATCACGGCTCATTTTGAAGAAAAATATAGGACTATTGTTGTTCAAGCTGCTAAAAGCACAAAATATCCCATTGTTGCTCTTTCGGATAAACAAGCAATCTTGGTGCAAGATGGTAAGATTAAAATTGTTGGGGAAGGTAAACGAGACTATTGGAATAAGTTTGAAGAACATCCATAGGTGCCGAAATTATGTTCAGTTGTAATTTTACGTTAGGGAATTTTTGATTTGGTCGCAGGCGAGAAGTATTTTAGTGGGCTAGTTACGTCAATACGACAAAGAGGCATAGTGTATGAGCACAGTTATGTTCCAGTCTGTTCTTTCTTGTGCCCGTACAAATAATTCAGTCACGAACATTAATATTTGAAACGTTTTTCATATTCTTTATGATCAAACCATTCGAGAATGACATTTACGATTTTGACCTCATCGCTTTCAATAGTATAAATTAATCTCCATGCGTTGGGAAGGTCGTATTTCCAAAGGTTAGTTATCCCATGTTTTTTGACATATTCTTTTGGCCAGAGATGTTTCGCAATTTTTATACCACAAGTAGGATTTGCTTTAAGATCATCAATTGCTCTATCGATAAAATGGTACAACTGCTTATCTTCAAACTTTCCCTCTTTAAGAGCTTCCCATTCTTGTTTTATTTTAGTGGTAATAAACACAACAGATATTTCTTTATTCATCGTACAATTAAGTCCTCTTTAATGAGTTTTTTAATTCTTTCCGGATTAAATGTCCAAATAAGGCAACCCTCTTTATCTACAATTATCTTTCCGGATTGTTCGAGGTAATCTAAAATTACTTGAAATGTTTGATACATCATCTTTTTGGGAAGCTTTTTCCATAACTGATATTTACCACATTCTTGGCTATATTTTTGGATAGTTTTTTCTACCATAAAGACGGATTCTAATGTTGGGCTGTGTAAAATGGTTGCTTCTTGCATATTATATAAACATATATAATAAATTATATTTAAATGTTTCGGTCGAATGTGGACGTACAGACGTTTTAAGCAAACGAATGATTATTTTTTAAGTTTTGGCCATTGATTATATCCTATCAATGGGTCGTTTGATTTATATTTTAAAATAAGTTCTACTTCTTTTTTATTTACCTCTTCCTCCGAAGCATTTTCAGACTGCCATAAAATTTCTCTTCTAATGGTAAAATCTCTCTTTTCTTTCTCATTAAAATCTTGTTCAAGAAGTTTGCTATTTGGGCTACCAAAATATCTAAATGTTCCAGTTAAATCTTTACCGACATAAATTTTACCGTTTGGATAAGTTATTTTGTAAATCCACTTCATAAATTGAAGCAATTAGCTTATCAATATATATTTTTCGTGCCTCTGTATGTGCATAGCTCAAATTAGTGCTTTTAAAGAATAAAATGGGTTTTGCCCAT
>CAYHVV010000005.1:0-24282 GCA_964360115.1 uncultured Methanosarcinales archaeon
ACTTAAAGAAAAGCAGAACTATTATTTATATCATTCGTTTTCTAAGACACTCTGATAAATAAGCCTTGCCAAAAGTCCATTAGCTCTGGAAAAAATGGATGCCACACATTTAAACCATTCTTTTACAAAAAAAAGATACTGAAGAATTGCTTCAACAAAGCGAGGAGATATTACAATGGGTAAAAAAGAAACTCTCTTAAAGGAATTAAAGAAGTTTAAAAAGGACTTATCAAATGACCTTCCTGTTCAGAAAATGATCTTATTTGGGAGCCAAGCAAAAGGAAAAGCACACCAATGGAGTGATATTGATTTGCTTGTTGTTTCAAATAAATTTAAAAAAATAAAACCGTACCAACACGCACGAGATTTTTATGACCACTGGACTGTTGGAAAACCAGTTGATTTCTTGTGTTATACTCCAGAAGAATTTAACAAACTTAAAAAAAACCTCACTCTGGTAAGGGTAATTGTTAATGAGGGGATTGAAATAGGAGGACTCTTTTTATTTTTTTACCCCAATAATCATCTCTTTGTATGCGCTTAATTCCTGCGAAACATCCACTTTTTCTAAAGGCAAATGCTGAAAGCCGGAATCACTGATGAGAATGCCATTAGAATTTAATTTTTGATAGATTTGATTCTCATATTCTGGATGCTCGTCTTTCATGATTCGAAAAGCGCGTTCGAAATAAATATCAAAAGGAAGAAGATCAATAATTATCTGGAAAACATTTCCTTGAATAAATTTCAAATGGACTAAGATTCCATTCCAATAAAATTGCAGGAGATTTTTCTTTTTTTCCTTGAATGAAATTCCCACTTCATCTAAAATAGTTTTGATTATGCCAAGATTATTATCTGTATCATTGAAAATTAAAGTAACATTTCTCAATCGGGGAAAGAGTATTTCTACATATTTCAGAGGCAGGAGAATATCTGCGCCGCAACCGGGATAAAAAAGAATAGGGTTTTCTGGATATTCTATCCTTGGAATTTCAGTAAGAAGGGGAAGATTTTGATATTCGTCAGGAAAGAGATATTGCTGGATTTTTTCTTGGTCAGGCTTGGCTAGCTTATTCAGCCCTTTGGCTTTAACCGACCTTTCTTCATAACTGATGATAAATCCCATAAAATGCCTCTTTCAAAGAAATATTTAAAAGTTATCAAGGGTTTTGAGATTTTAAGGACCCGTAGCCTAGCCTGGATAGGGCGACAGCCTTCTAAGCTGTAGGTCGGGAGTTCAAATGGCCAATATCTTAGGCGAAATGGGCGGGCAATGCGTATGCATAGCCCACCGCGACGATTAGGTATTGCTGTGAAAGTCTCCCCGGGTCCGCTTTTTTATTTGAAATTGAAAACCATATTCTGCTGGTTTTAATAACAAGACTTAAAAAATCATCAATTAAATCTCTTTAAAATTATCGTGGAGGCAAGAATATGACATACTATGGAACATTGAAAAAAATAACCCCTTTAATATTGGCTATGGGGTTGTATTATTGCGGAGATAAAGAACCAGATAATACTGCTGATGCTACTGGTAAAGGTGGAAAAGGAGGTTCTGGTGGTTCTGTAAGTACTGGAGCTGGAGGAAATGGCGGTAATTCTGGCGGCGCGGGTGGTTCCGATTGTATTCAGAATAACCCCAGCGGGACTGTTGAGGGAGCTACGATAAATAATTATGTTGTTGAAGGAGAAACTGTTGATGAAGCTTTAAGCGATATTTTTGATTCTGAAAATGGAAAGGGATTTCCAGGTGAAAATGGACAACGATTTGCTGGACAGACCGATTGTAAACTCGGCTATAACTCTTATTCTATGAAGTTTAAAGGACCAACATACAATGAACAAAAAGAATGCTGCTATACTGCATCAGTTGACGGTAAACCAGCTTATTACAAAGCAACCATCAACATCCCGCAATGGAGCGGCTGCGATCACTGCTGGGATGTTATGCTAGATGGTCTTTTGAAGCATGAAAAAGAACATGCTGATGCCTGCAAAAATATTACCGAACAATTAGCTGCTGATATAGCATCAGCGACCTCTACTGCATGTAATCATTCATGTAATGATGCATTTACGGCAGCAGGAGATGCCCTTGAAGCTAAATTAAATCAATTGCTGACAGATGCTACTGCTAAATATGACCAGCAATCTAAGGATTATGATACGGCAACAGGCCATGGTCAGACTCAAGGCGCAACGTATGATCCTAATTGTAAATAATTTTTTTTAAATTATTATTTTCTTTTTATTACAATCTGAGTAAATACTCTGTTGCTTGCAATGACAGATTGTAATATTCAAAAATTGCTAATATCCCACAGCTTGCTGTGAAGCGAGCAAAGCGAACAAGGGGAATAGTAATTTTAGGATTTTTGTTTTATTACTGATTCTTATTTTGGATTTCAGATATCTTTAAATATAGGTTAAACCTAAAATCATTCAGAGTAAAGGGTGAGATGATGGATATTCGTAAAACTAGGACATGCGAACGCTGTAAAGGTGTTGTTCTTCTTGATCAAGTAAGATTATATCCGAAAAGTGACAATAAAAACTTCTTAGTGTGCGTGAATTGCTGTGAAGAACTTAAAAAAGCCAGCGCAGGCCAAATACCAACTACTGATTTAAAATCAAAGAATCTTATGCCCCCTTGCTTAGTTAAGTATAATTGCACTCGCTGTAATTATAATTTCAAAGCTGATGATTCTAAGACTGGATTAACTTACAATCTCCAGTGTCCATATTGCGGTAAAGTTGACCGATTACAGAAGGTATTTAAAACGCAGCAAAGCACCAAAGAAACTTCTAAAACTCAGCATTTAGGTATGCAAAAGGAACAGCGTTATTCTTTTCGCGTAAAGGAGTGAAAAGATGTTATACATTCACCAACTTACTCATCTTTCTTCAAAGATGGCAGATTTGGAAAGCGTATATCTAGTCCGTGAACTGCGGGAAAAAATAAAGCTTCCCTTGCGAGAAGAGGTGATGGAAGAAGCTTTCTGTGAATTTTTTGTTTCCTCCAGCGAATTACAGCTTATTGAAGAAACGGCTGCTTTGGTAGGACCTACGATAGAAATGATTAAGTCTTTAGTACAGCTAGAATCAGAATTATATGAAACAGTAAGCCTACAGAGAGCCCTACAGGCATTAGAACCAGTAACCGCTGCGTTAGAAAGTAATCTCGCTTATTTACAACAAGTGCAAGTTTGGCAAGCTACCTCCTCTTCTGGAATGACTACGCTATTAAATCAAATTCCAAAATTACGGACCCAGGAAGAAAAGATCCGCGTTAATGATGAAGTTAAAGGCTTGTTTCAATTTCTGTTGCGAAACCAGGGATTTGTATTTCACGCTCCAGATATGGTCCATGAAGGGCCGGTAGCACAGGTTAATGGTTTAGTGGAAAGCATGCAAAAGGGATTCTTTTTCCATTCTACTTTAGAAGAAGAATACAAGAAAGTAGATTTTGCGACCATTAAAAGACGTATTCCTGCTGAAGAATTAAAGCGGGTAGAGGAAATTGAACAGAACATTCTAAAAATAAAGAAAGGAACTGATACGGCTTATAACGCTAATATGCGTATGGTCAATCTTTCAGTGATTCTTTATTCTTATGTGAAATGGTTGAGTAATAAGTAAGTTACGCCCAAAACTTATATAAATAATCTTTATTCTGGCTAATTAATATTGCGTCCGTGGCTAAGCGGCTAAAGCGGTTCCCTGCAGAGGAACAAATCGAGGGTTCGAGTCCCTCCGGGCGCTTTTCTATCTTTTTCTTGCAGAGAAACAAATCGAGGGTTCGAGGAGTTCCCACAGGAACTGAACGAGGAGCAGAGCTCCGACTTTCCCCTCCGGGCGCTTATTTCCCTATACTGTAAGTGCATAAATAATATAAAAGAAGATTTTCTTCAATTTTATAAATTGACTACCATAATCGGAATCAAAGCAAATTCTGGCGTAGAAGGGATAGTATTGGGTGCAGATCGACAGTTAACTACTTTTGACGGAGAAAAACCAACCTTAAAAGAAAAAATAGGTAAGATTACTTACGGTAAAAATTGGATTATAGGTGATGCTGGAGGAATAAGTAATCAATTTGCTGTATTCTTGCAGTATAAAAACAGAAAAATGGCCGACCTGATCTATAGAGCCATCCAAAGATATTATGAAAAACCGGGAAGCAGAAAACCGCATTTCCCGGAAATAAATGAAATAAATACTATTGCTAAACGAAGAAATGAAGTAGATGATGATTCCTTTCATCAATTCATTCTTGCAGCAAAATTCAACAATAAATTAGGCCTATGGCAAGTTGATTACTTTGGCAATTTAAAGGAAAGTGAAAAAGAAATTTATCTGGCTTTAGGCAGCGGTGAAGATTACGTTGCAAAACACCTCGCTTCTCTTTCTGAAAAAGGGATTATCAATAATGATGCCATTACTGTTCCAAAAGCAATTAGCTTGGCAACAAAATGTCTGGAAATGGCGGAACGAGATCCAAATACCAGCGGATTAGATTTGGCTGTTTTGACGAATAAAGGGGTAAGGTATTTCGGAGATTTTATTCAAGAAACCATGAAAAAACAAAAAAAAGATACGATCAGACAAATTAAAAATAAGTACCGGTAATACTAGTAAAGTTTATTTAAAACAATAGAATTCTCGTTACATGCCTAAAAAATCCATCTCTTCCTTAGAACTAGCTGCTTTAGTCAATGAGCTGCAATTTTTAGTAAATGGAAAAGTATCCAATATTTATCATCCCGAGAAAAACATACTCTTATTTCAACTGCATGCGCCAGGGAAAGGAAAACAGCTATTAAAAATAATTTCCGGAAAATGGCTTTGCCTTACCACACAAAAAGAAAACGCGTTAAGGCCGTCTGGATTTTGCATGCAGCTGCGCAAATATATTGATAATGCCGTTATAAAAAATATGTACCAGCAAGGCTCAGAAAGAATAGTTATTTTTGAATTAGAAAAACTGGAAAAATACTTTCTGATTGTAGAGTTGTTCTCCAAAGGGAACATTATACTTACTGATGCAAAGAATGTGATTATTACTGCTTTGGAATCGCAGGAATGGAAAGATCGGACCGTAAAAGCAAAAGAAAAATATGTTTTTCCCCCTTTAGAGATAAATTGGAAAGAATTAACTGCAAAAAAACTCCAGGAAATCTTGAAGAAGAGCGAGAAGAGAAATTTGGCTACTTCGTTAGCTACAGAGATTGGTTTAGGCGGTTTGTATGCAGAAGAAGCATGTAAACAAGCAGAAGTTGATTTAACAAAAGTTCCGGCCGAAGTTACGGCGAAGGAAACGGAAATGCTGGTTAAGGCCCTGAAACATTTCTTGATAGCCATAACTACACCAAAAGGATACCTCTATGAAGAAGAGATTACACCTTTCCCTTTGCTTGAGAAAAAAACTCTGAAAGAAACCGAAACTTATAATGAAGCTATTGATACTTTGAAATTATCCGAAAAACTTTCCCCTTATCAAAATAAAATCAAAACTCTGCAGCGGACAATTGCAGAACAGGAAGAAGCAATTAAAAATCAGGCAGAGAAAATTGTTGGTGCCGCGCAAAAAGGAGAAAGGATGTACGAGAAATATACTGCTCTGCAAAAACTGCGTGAGATTGTAGAAGAGTTGAAAAAAAATAAAAATTGGACAGAGATTGCCAAGGAATTAAAGAAAGAGAAAAAGATCAGCAAGATTAATTTAGAGAAAAAGCTTATTACTATTGACTTATAATGTTTGTCACATCTCAAGTCACTTCGTTCGTGAATTTCCTGACAGAAATAAACAAAAGACGGGCAGACACTCAGCCATGGCTGAGGTCACGCACTTTAATTATCAATGATTCAAGAATCCTTTATATTCTTAGAGAAGTGTAGTACCGCCAGAGAGAGATCTTTCTGGAAACAGGGCATTAAAGATTGGCGGGAATTTTTAGGCATGCAAAAGGTTGTGGGGATTGCTGCAGCAAAAAAAGAATTCTATAACCGCAAAATCAGAGAAGCGCAACAAGCACTATCTGAAGATGATGGCGCATATTTTGTCGGTAAATTGCCGGCAAAAGAAATGTGGAGATTGTATCCTCATTTTAAAGAAAATTGCTGTTTTTTGGATATCGAAACTGATTCTTATGGGACTATTACAATAGTCGGAATTTCTGATTATTATAATACCAATACCTTTGTGAAAGGATTTAATCTGGAAAAGAATTTACTGGAAAAAGAATTAGCTAAATACAAACTGCTGGTGACTTTTAACGGTGGAGCTTTTGATTTGCCTAAATTGAAGAAACAATTGATGCTTGAAATAAAGATGCCCCATATCGATCTTAAGCCGCTATGTGTGAAGCTTGACCTGAAAGGCGGATTGAAGGAAGTAGAGAAAATATTGAATCTGAAAAGACCAGCGCATTTGTATGGTAACCCAGTGGAATTATGGAAAGCATTTCATGCTTCCGGCGACCGGGAATATTTAGAATTGCTGATTGATTATAACAAAGAAGATATAGAGAACCTGAAAGGGGTCATGAATGTGGTGTACAGAAAGATGAGAGAAAAAGTATTAGAAATGTTGTAAGTGAATCGTGGGGTTGAACTGGGTGAAACCCCACTGGAGTGGTTTTGATCAACCTTTTTTCAAAAGGTTGTGAGAAAAGCTTTTATATCAGCAGCATATTTAGAAAATTATGGCAACTAAATACACCAGTGGTGATTGTCGTTGGCAATCGTACTAAATTCTTTTTACTAGTTGCAAATCTTTTTAATTTAGCGTTGTTATCATTTTCTAGAGATAGTTCTATCTTTTTTACTTGGCGTTGGAACTGAAAGTCTCCATTTAATTCTGCGGAGGTGTAGTTTAACGCTAAAATATTCGGCTCCAAACCGAAAGTTCTGAGTTCAATTCTCGGCGTCTCCATTTACAAACAATGGAGGAAATAAAAAATGGAAACACAAATACATGAAGAGAAGAGTAAGGGGTATAAGTATATCGAGTTGCCAAAGGCAAAATATGGATTGCTACCTGGGCCGCTTGAAGAAGGAATCGTTCAAGTAGGTTTGGATGCGTTTGGAGCAGGGATGACTAAAGAAGAAATTTTAGAACATATCCGGCCCACAGATATGCTGCAGATAGCTTACAACAAACAAGGAATAACTGGTTTTGCGACGGCTTTGTTCAAAAAAGAGACCATAGACTTAGTGGGAGCAGCAGTTAAAAAAGAAGCGCAAGGTTCTGGAATTTACAGCCACTTTAGTTTGCGCAGAATAAACTTTGGGCTTAATCGCGGAAGAAATAAAGTACAACTACGAACCCAAAACCCAAAAGTGGAGTTAGGAGTTAGACTTTGCTTGGACAGTTTAGTCAAAGTAGGACTTATCTCTGATTATCAGGTAAACAGAGAATTAAGACCGGGTCTTTATGGGAGGATGCTGACTGCGGTGCAACCATCCTGCGGCATTGAAGAGATTGATTCAACCTATGCTTCACTGCAATACCAACGTGGAGATGCATTTGCTTTAGAATTTACTTTGGGGGTGAGAAAATGATTATTGATATCCACACCCACGTTGGAAGGAGTCAGCATGCAGCTACAAATATAGGACTATTACAAGTAGAAATGAGGAAAAATAGAGTAGACTTTTCTGCCTGCTTTGTTCTTGGAAGCAATGTTAAGGAAAATAGCCTTGCTTTGGTAAAAGAGTGTTGGAAAGGTATTTTCCCTTTTTTTCGTTTTGATCCTAAAAATATTACGGTTGAGGAGTTGGAAGAATATTTACCTTTGTTTAAAGGAGTTAAATTACACCCGCGTTTGGAAGATTTTGATCCCTTAGATGAACGGTTTGCAAAAATTTTTGAGGTAATTGAAAAACATAGAATTCCAATTCTCATCCATACCAGAAAGGAAAATAATGATCATTCCGACCCGGACAGATTACTAAGTTTAGTGGAAAAATATAAGGGGATTAACTTTATCTTTGGCCATTTCGCCAATGCGGTTGAATCGGTGATTGGAAGAACTAAAGATTTACCTAATCTTTTCCTGGAAACTTCTATTGTTTCCTCGCCAAAAATAATTGAGATGGCAGTAAAGAAATGCGGCAGTGAGAAGATTTTGTTTGGTTCTGATTTTCCCTATTCTGATCAGGAACTTGAGTTACAAAAGGTATTACGGGCGGAAATCAGTTTTGCAGATAAGGAGAACATCCTTTACCGGAATGCCTTAAGACTTTTGGAGGTTGATTCATTTGGCAAATAGAGAAGAGAAAAAATATATAAACTTCCCACGCAATCTTAGAGCCATGACAAAAGTCACGCCCTGGGAAGTACAGGGAGATATAGATTATGGAAAGCTCATGAAAGAGTTCGGATTACAGCCATTTACGAATCTTTCTAAAAAATTTCTTGAGCAACCCTTATTCCGTCGAGGACTTGTCTTTGCTCAGCGCGATTTCGGAAGAATCACGGAAGCAATCGAAAATAAGAAACCATTTGTAATGATGACTGGGCTTATGCCTTCTGGAAAGTTCCACTTTGGTCATAAGATGGTTGCAGACCAAATGATTTTCTACCAAAAGTTGGGAGCTAAGATATACCTAACTGTTGCTGACATTGAAGCATACAATTCCAGAAATCCAAATATGAAAGAATTGCGAAATACAGCAATTCAAGAATATTTGACTAATTACGTTGCATTGGGGCTTGATTTGAAAAAGTGTGATTTCTATTTTCAGTCTAAGAGATCTTCTGATGGAAAAAAGGCTAGCGCTTATTACAGCCTAGCTAATATGTTGGCGCGGCATGCTACCTTTAATGAGTTCAAAGCAATCTACGGAGAAATATCTCCGGGAAAAATGAGTTCTGCATTACTTCAAGCTGCCGATATGCTGCATCCGCAACTAGCTGAATTTGAAGGAAAACCATTGCCGGTAGTCATACCGGTCGGAAGCGACCAAGATGCTCATCTAAGGTTAGCAAGAGACTTGTCGCAGAGAATCAAAGAATTTCCATTTTTGCAGTTAAGCTCAACCTATCATCAGTTTTTACCTGGCTTGAAAGGAGGAAAGATGTCATCTTCTGATCCTACTTCGTATATAGCTTTAACCGATACACCAGAAGAAGCATCTACAAAAATTAAGAAATATGCCTTCTCTGGCGGTCAAGCAACGCTCGAAGAACATAGACGGAAGGGTGGCAACCCGGATGTGGATGTGGCTTTCCAGATGTTGAGATATGGTTTAGAACCAGATGATAAAAAATTAGAGAAGATTTACAATGATTACAAGAAAGGAAAACTTTTGAGCGGAGAGCTGAAGCAGATAACTATCGAAAAGATTACTGCTTTTTTAAAAGAACATCAACAAAAAAGAAAGGAAGCAGAGAAAGTAGTGCAGAAATTTATCCAAGCTAACGATATTTAGACTAAATAAGCTTCCCAAAACGTCAATCACTCACGACCACTCTCGGTTCGCAAGAAAACTGAAAACTATCAGTTTTCTGCGCAGAAATGCAGTCGTTGTATTTCTTGCGTTCTGACCCTAACTATTCCACAAAGGAACAGTCAGATTTAAATACCATAAAATACTTCTACTGTAAAAAGAGGTTGATATAAAGTGGCTAAGAAAGCGCGCCGTAAAAGTTCTGTAAGTAAAGCTCCCCAGAAATGGCATGCTGTCCCCTTAAAAGGCAGTTTCATGGTTCTTTCTATTATCGGTTTTCTTATCACTGCTTATCTTGTCCCTTCTGGCGATTACAAAATAGCTTTCATGATAGTTTTCGTTGCCATGTTTATTGCATCCATGGTAAGTATGACTAAAGCTCCTACCGGTGAATAAATGAAACCAACTTCCTTATCATGGAAATTTCCTCAAAAAGAATTCATAATACTGCGTATTGAAGTTGTCCTGATAGCCTTTTTAGCGCTGGCAGTGTATTTATTTGCATACTTGCAGTATAAAGGTTCGTGGTTATTAGGGACATTGTTTACTGCATTATTTTTAGCACTCTATTTTGTTACATCATATTCGATACAGCGATGGAGACAAGTAGAAGAAAATTACAAACTTACTAAGAAACATTTGGAAGTGGTACGGAAAAAAAGGAATGTTGTAAAAAAAGAAAAATCTCTTTTGAAAGATGTTGCGCATCACAAGCTCGATAAAACTTTCTTAGGCGGGTATTTGCTGACGCGAAAAGGAAAGAAACACTTATTATTCTTCAATACTAAACTAGAAGTTGAAAAGTTTGAGAGTTTCTTGAAAAAGCATTTGAAGAAGAAAAAGAAATAAAAATCCCAATCGCAGCAGAGCTGCGGGGTATTTTTAATCTTTCTGGGGAATCTATCATCACAGTAGAACTGTGGGGTATTAGACCCAAGAAAGAAATAAAAAGCCATTTCTTTTTAGAAGTTATTATTTTAAGTTATCGTCCAAAGGTATTATTTTGATTCTTTCTTTAAACAAAGCAACAGCCAAGGTAGCAACAACATCTTCCTGATTGATACCGTTCTTGATAGCGAGATGGGTAGCATCCTCAATACATTCGTCCATCAGCCGAAGATGTTGCTTACGCATTTGCGCTGGTTCTTCGTTAGATGTATCGTTAGAGATATTGTTAAGTGTATCTTCGGGTATAATAGAGCTATTTGCAAGGAATATTTATAAATTTGCATAGCAGTTCACATATATGCCAACATTCTGGAAACATGTCAATCAGGTACTGAGAGAAGCAGAAATCATCATTGAAGTATTAGATGCTAGATTCATTCAAGAGACCAGAAACAAGGAAATTGAATATAAAGTGCGTTCTTCAGGTAAAAAGATATTATACGTTCTGAATAAATGTGATTTGGTTAATATAGAAGAATTGAAAGAAAAGACTAAAGAATTGCAGCCATCAGTATTTATCTCCAGCCGGGACCGTTTAGGAACAACTATTCTGAAAAAGAAGATTCTGCAATTATCTCAAGGAGAAAGAACCACGGTCGGCGTTCTAGGATATCCAAACGTCGGAAAATCTTCGTTAATTAACGCCTTGTCTGGACGAGGATCGGCAGGGACTTCTTCCGAAAGTGGTTTCACCAAAGGATTACAGAAAATCAAGGTAGATAACAAGATATTGCTTATTGACACGCCGGGAGTATTTCCCAGAGAAGAAAAAGATGTAGTTAAATTTGGAAAAACAAGCGCTATTTCTTCCGGCAAGATTAAAGATCCGGAATATGTCGCTCTGCGGATTATTGAAGAAGAAAGAGAACGCATTAAGAAACATTTTGGGATTGAAGAAGATGATGCTGACGAGATTCTAGAAAGAATCGCAATTATCTTTAAGAAAGTGCGTAAGGGTAAGGAATTGGATTTAGATGCGGCAGCAAGATTATTCCTAAAGCAGTGGCAAGAAGGAAAGATAAGATAACTTCTTACGAAGATACGAAGAGATTACTCTTTCTTCAGGTGCTCTTCTTCATATATTCTTCTTCAAACATCTTCACTAATTGTTTGGCGGTCTTGTCTCCGATACCTTTAAGTTCAGTCAATTGCGCTTCGCTAGCATTCACCAGATTCTTAATGCTGCCGAAATGTTCTAATAAGATACGGGCGGTCTGCATACCAATATTGGGAAATGAGGACACAATAAACTCCTGCTGTTCGCAGAGGGATTTTGGCTTCAGGGAGTGTGGCGAAAAATCAATTTCTTTTCCTTGCTCGCGTTTGGCCATGACTACCAACAAAGCTGCCGTATCTTGTGGATTTTTAGTGTACAAAACAGGCACGTGGAAATCTAAGACAATGGAAGCGAGCATTCCCCGGATGGCATTAGCATGGACATTTCGCACGGTATAAATATCTTCTTCTCCTTCAATAACTAACACCGCTTTGGGAAAAGAATTTTTTAAATCACGGACTTGATCGAGAATTCTACCGTCAATGATAGAAGCAACAAAATCTGAAACTTTTTTAAGTTCGATGCCTACTTTTCCGGAAACAATGTAATCTGCGCTGGTAAGTTGTGCAGTTTTAACCGGAATGCCTGCATCAATCAGTTCTTTCACCACGCGATTGTTCTTTTCCCGGTGGTCGGCAAGTATAGCCACAACTTTTTCTTGGGGCATGAATTTGATTAAAGAAGCATTATTTCCGGGAGTTAGATTTTGTTCATTTTTATGTAAAGAGAATTCTTTCTTTAATTGATCTAAATTGCGGTACATCCGTTTTTCTTTATGATGAGCGCTCCATCGATAAGCTTCATCTCTGGTTCCCTTAGTAAGCAGAATGGTTACTTCACCATCTTCTAAACGTCCCGTTCTTCCTCGGCGCTGGATGGAACGGATAGCGCTGGGAATGGGTTCATAGAAAATAACTTTATCTACCTTAGGGATATCTAAACCTTCTTCTGCTACAGAGGTTGCCACTAAAACATTGAATTCGCCGACACTAAACTGTTCCAGAATTTCTTTTTGTTGTTTTTGAGAAAATCCTGATCCGTTCTTTTTAGCCTGACCTACGAAGAGATGGTTTTTAATGTTTAATCCTGTAACCGTTTTTACAATCTCTTCTGCAGAGTCCCTGAATTGAGTAAAGATAATTATTTTTGTATTAGGATCTCTTCCCATGGTTTCCCGGATAATCTCTCTTAATTTTGGCAGTTTAGGATGTTCTACGTTTTGCTTCAGCAATTCTTCCGTAAAATGCAAAGAGGACTTGAATAGTTCATCCTGCATCAAATTTTGCACGGCTTTTACTTTTGAAGTTAAGGCATCCTGCTGTATTTTTTTGAAATAGGAATGTAACTGTTTAATCCCCTGCGTTTCTAATAATTCCAGAGCATGATCTACTTTCATGGCTTCGGCAATTACAGACAAGGAACGTAACAGTTCAAAATCGCGGAAGCCAGAAGTTATTTTTTTTTGTAATTCTAGTTGTAATGCCAAAAGCCCGCCTTTAGACATTTCCAGATCACTGCAGTATCCTAAATGCTGCGCTTCAATCAGTTTTGATTTGCGACAGTCTTTGAGCAGAAGCTGAATCTGTTTTAATTCTTGGGGAAATTCTACTTCCACCCAATTTTTGCGGGTAGTCTGCATGTAGGGCTTGACATCCGCATCCTTTTCAGTTCGTACTTCTACTTTTTCGATTTTGAGATTGGTAGTAACTTCTTTGACTGTCTCCATATCGCTGCCGGGAGAAGCAGTTAAAGCCAGAATTCTTGCTGAAGAAGAAGTTTTATCGTACTGGTTAGCAATCCAGACATATGCATATTCTCCGGTTGCGTGATGTGCTTCGTCGAAAATTAAGAGAGAGACTTCCTTCAGATTGATGCGACTGTTAATTATATCATTTTCTAAACCTTGCGGAGTAGAAATGATAATTTGCGCATCTTTCCATAAGAGTGCGCGCTTTTCTGGACTAACACTCCCAGTGAAGAGAACAACTTTTTCTGCGGGTATATCGAGATGTTCGCGGAAACTATTTACGTGCTGTTCGCATAAAGGTTTAGTAGGCGCAAGCAGAAGAATTTTAGAGTTAGGATAATTGTTTAATCTTTGTGCAGTAAGAAGGAAAGCGATAGCCGTCTTTCCTAAACCAGTGGGGAGAACTACCAGGGTGTTGTGTCTGGCTGCGGTGCCAAGTATAGTCTGCTGGTAAAGCCGTGGTGTGAAGTTGCGGAGCATGGGTTTATTTTTTGTTGAATTTATTTATACTGAAAGTACTAAATTTTCGTATTTGTCAATCGTGCTTTCAGGATATCCCGAAGGCATAGTTATTACGATTATTCAATGCCTTCGGTATATAATGTTTTAGGCGCTGTAAGCGCACCATAAGGACTCTGGACGAAAAAAATTTCAATCCATTGTTGGTAAGTTTGAATGGTTATAGGATGTAAGCCTTGACACTGGTCTTCTTTACTGATTGATTTTGGGACGAACATTTTTAGTCTCGATTTTGTTGATAGCTTTTACTGTTTTGAAATCTGTTGTCAAAAGAGTCATTTGTTCAATAGCAATAGTGTTTAATTTATCTAATCGGTTGGATTTTTCCAAGTTTTCTTTGATAAAAAGAGCGTTTAAGTTTTCTAGATTAGAAAGACAAACTAATTGAGAAACATCGGCATAATCACGCATATTTCCTTCCAACCGGGGATTTTTGTCCCGCCAGTCTTTAGCAGTTAATCCAAACAAAGCTAGATTTAAGAGGTCTGCTTCTGTAGCGTAGATTAGATTTTCTTCAGTTCGTGAGATTTTTTCAGGGACGAGATGCTTTCTGATGGTGTCGGTGTGAATTTTATAATTGATCTTGGCTAAGTTTCTTTTAATATCCCAATCTAACGATTTTCGTTCACTTTCTTCTTCTTTTAAACGCTGGAATTCTTTGATTAAATAAAGCTTAAACTCTGGAGAAATCCAAGAAGCAAACTCAAAGGCAATGTCTTTATGAGCAAATGTCCCACCTTGATTGCCTGATTTAGAGATAATTCCGATCGCGCCAGTTTGTTCAATCCATTTTTGTGGAGCTAATACAAATACATTACTTCCTGCCTGTTTTAGAAAGGAGTCGAATTCGACCCCTTTGAAAGATAAGTTATTGATTCGTTCCCATAAACCTAAAAATTCTATAGTACTTTTGCTCCTAAGCCAATTTTTAACTACATCTTTGGGTTCTTCTGGATTCTTATACCTAGCTATATCAGTTAACGAAATGTATTTTTCTTTTTGTGGTGGATAAAGAGAGATTTCTGTTCCTAAAACAGTTATTTTGTTCATTGTAGCTAAAACTGGGACAGAGGAAGAATATAAACTTCCGCCGCACTTGTCCAGTGCGGGAGTGGTTAGTGAAATCTGGTGCAATAACCTTTCGGTCTCCGGAATTTTGAAGGATTAGAAGTTTTAGTTTTTTGTCCAGTAGTTTGTCTGTTGGTTAGTTTCACTACGAGATAATCAGTTCATAATTTCAAGTTATGATCAATTCAGAAGTCGACCTTTAGCCATCAACAGTAGTTTGTCTCTCTGTCAAATCTTTCGCTTTAATCCCTAATGGTGATGCCTGCAATATACTTAATTTAAGACTCAGAAAAAATGGCGATAAATACGAGCTAACTAAAAAAGAGCCGGTTAATTATGGTGATGCTTCGCACCAAACAGAACAAACCATAATTCTCACCGCAACAGAATTTAATGCTCTAAATGAGCAGCTGGAAGGTAAGAAAGTCCATAAAAAAAGAGATTATTATGATTATAAAGGAATAACTGCTGAATTTGATGTATTCCAAGATTCATTAAAAGGCCTTGTACTCATAGACTTTGAATTTCCAACTCTGGAAGAAAAAGATCAATTTCAAATGCCTAATTTTTGTCTTGCTGAAGTAACACAGGAAGATTTTATTGCCGGCGGGATGATTTGCGGTAAAACCTACGAAGATATCGAAGACGATTTAAGAAAATTTAAGTATAATAAATTATTTCTTGAATAAGTTTTTCTTGCATAGGCAGTAAAAAATGAAATGGTGGCAACCTTGTTGCGTTAATGAACAGCAAAGTATGGCGATAAAAATAATGATAGAATTATCGCGATGTTCAATAATTACCAACCAGTGATTCCCTAATCGAAACTAGAAAATTTTAAAAGCACCCCCTTTTTCAGTACTGGTATGGCTTCCTGCGATATGTGTGGAAAACAAGGAAATTTGCTTACTGCTGATGTAGAAGGTGTGGAAATGACCGTCTGCCAGAATTGCGCTCGTTTTGGTACGATTAAAAGGAAAGTCGATACAGTTTTTGTTCCACAGAAAAAAATGCATCAGGAACAACCTCTTAGAGTAACCGCTAATTATGCTTCTTTGTTGCGCCAGGCTAGGGAAAAGCAAGGTTTAAGCCAGGAAGATTTTGCCCACTCTTTGCAGGAAAAAGAAAGCATCGTTGCGAAATGGGAACAAGGCAGGATGCAGCCATCCGTTGAAGTGGCACGGAGATTAGAAAAAATATTGGGTGTTTCTTTAGTGGTAGAAGAAGTAGAACAATTATTTGAGAAAGATAAATCTGCCCGCGGAGACAGTTTTACATTGGGAGATTTTATGAAAGTTAGGAAGAAAGTGTGATTATTTAATGGGGGCGTAATCTAGTCGTTTAAGAAGTGTTTCTGGCATAATCTGTAATTCTTTGGTAATTTATAATCAGTCATACTTTCTACTTTGCAATAGCTTTCTCCTATTTTCTTTTCCAGCTCAAGCGCTTCAGATCCAAACTCTTCAGACCCAGAAACTTTAATGAAGTATGGAAGAAGTATCTTAGCGTCGTCTCCTTCCTGTATAGGTAACTTATGTACAAGTGAGGCTTTATATTTAGGATGGAGATTAAACTTAACAACTTCTACTTTCTCTGCTGAATGAACTCTTATTTCTAAAGGAGTGTAAGTTATACAGTCAGATGATATCAGCCCACTTAATGGGTGTACCTGTTCCTGCAATGGCGTAACACTCAAAACATTACAATGTAAGTACCGTAGTTGAATGTTTCGGATTTCTCCTAATTCATCCAACGCTTTTTGAATGGGATCAGAAGGATCGTAAAGCTTAACTGGTGCCCAGATAGTACCTATTTCAATAACAGATTCTTTCTTCATAGCAAAATAAAATGTTAGCAAATTTATAAAATTATCTATACTAGTTAGTTTGTAAACGACACCATATCCTTATACTTTTTCTGAATCGATTTAGGTGATTGAGAATAGCTCTTAATGATTCTCCGACAATTCTTATTTCCGCAAGCACATTCCATATCCCATTTTAGAATATTGACCAGAGTGCTGTAATCAATAGTTATTTCTTCTTGCGGTTTAATGTTGTGTAAGGCGGCAATGAAATTTGGCTTCTTAAATCGGGCATTAGGATTACAGGAATGGTTGACGTAATATCCTAAGTCCTTTTTGCTCGGATTAAGCCATTTATTCTTCCCGAGCTGAATGCTGCGATGGTTAGCTTTAGTCCAAGAAACAACCGTTGTTCCGAAAGTAAATAAAACTTTATCTTTCAGAAATAATTTCTTGCTGAAAACACCCTTCCCACATTCAGGAGTGTCTGTAATGAAAAAATCTTTTTTGGTCATGTTTACTCCATTAGAAAAATATCCATGCAATAAGAAAGTATGTTGCAACTCCAACAGCTACTCCACCTAGAACATCAATCCAATCATGTTTTTTAAGATATATTCTGGAATAAGAAACTAAAACTGCAATAATTATACACAGAATAGTCAAATATCGGTTGGCAAAATAAACACTGAACAATATGGCCAAAAAGAAAATCCTTGCGGTATGCATGCTGGGAAATGAAGAAGCATCAATTCTTTCCACAAAATTAGTATGCATTTCTTTCTTTGGTCTATCTTTAAAGTAGAATATGCGGATTAAGATAATAATACTAGCAATTATTAAGGAACCGGCAACAAGGGGCATCAATAATTGTGAAGAAACAAACAGAAGTATCAGCAATAGCGAAGCAACTAAGCCGCCGATGGCAGTTATATCTCGAAAAAAATCGTTCAGTTGTTTTTGGATCGTCTTTTGCATATAATCAGTTTTAATGAAGATATATTTATATATCTTTTTTCTTTTAATAAAGTATGCTTTCAGAAAGGTTGTTATTCATCATTAATGTTTCTTTGGGGATGATTGCGGTACTGTTACTATTGATGTTGTTGGGACTACAACTTCCCACATTAGGGCAGGCGCAGTATGCCTTAGATAAAGAAGAACCGGTCTGCATGATTCAATGGGCAGAAGAATTTACTTCGCTTCAGGATATAGATCGGTGCTGTCTGCAAGCACGAGAACAATTAGAATGCCAAGCTGAAAGTAAAGATAATCTGGACTGGGTTTGCTCAACTGGCTCAGGATTGCGAGTTTGGCTTAACAATAAAGCATATAATTATTGCCGACAGCAGCCATATTGGTAGATGAAAAAATAGTTTGAAGCAGTATGAAAAAAAAGAGTGTTGGAATTCAGAAAAAAGTATTCTTGGTCTTAGTAGTTATCGTATTATTTTTATCCGTTTTAAACTTAGTTAAAGCCAAAGGATTACTTATACCCGAACAGCAGCCGGTTGATGTGAAGAACAAAATTGTTGATCTTCAAAAATTAACGCTGGAACAAAAGATTGCGCAGATGGTAATAGCAGTCGGAATAAAAGAGAATTACTGGCCCTGGAGGAATATGCAGCTGGGAGGAATACATTTGTTTGCCAGGCAGACTGAAAACATTTTCAATAATACCATCATTGATTTTCAATATCAGATGTCCATTCCTTTTTTTGTAACTTCTGATTTAGAAGGATGTGTAAGCCCATTCGGTTTCATTCGGCAGTTTACACCAGCGTCGGAGATAGATTCTGTCGAGAAAGCATTTGATAAAGGCGTCGAGGAGGGGCGATTTTTATACCGGTTAGGTTTCAATTTGAACTTTGCTCCAGTAGTTGACCTGAAAGATGATATCTGGAAATGCCGTTCTTTCCCCGGCAATGAAACAGAAATATCTAAACTAGCGCAGGCTTATTTAACCGGATTGCAGACGCAGGATGTCCTGGGGACAGCGAAGCATTATCCGGGGAAAACATTGATGGTCAAAGACCCGCATAAGTATATTGTTGCAGCAGAAATTGGAAAAAAAGACCTTTATCCTTACGAATATCTGGCAGAAAAAGGAGAAGTAAAGGCCATCATGGTTAGCCATATCATTACCTCTGGACGGATTGATTCCGAGGGCGTTCCTTCTGTAGTCTCAAAAAAGGTATTGGACGACTTGCGCACTCATTTTAATGGACTGATTGTTTCTGATGAGATCCATATGCTTGGCTTGAAAAATTATTATGGTACCTTGGATGAAATGTATATAGCCGTGTTTAAGGCAGGAAATGATGTTGTTCTTAACTTTGACAAAGATCCAAATGAGATATATCATATGATCCAGGTAATTAAAGATGCCGTGGAAAGAGGAGAGATTCCTGAAACGCAGATTGATGCTTCGGTCACCAGAATTCTAGAAGCGAAAGGATTTAGCGTTGAATAGACTGAAAGAAGCAAATATAGTAAACTGCGTAACTTATAGCACGTGCCTATACGCAGTTTACTTATTAGATAACTGCGACAAATATGCTGTAACTTTCGCAGTTATCTATAATTGAGCAGAATTTGCATCTTTCATATATAGTGGTGACATTATGTTGTTCAATTATTTGTGTCCACCACTATAGAAGAAAAATAATTTTTTGTAAGGTTGTTTTCTTGTTCGTAGGCCAGACATCCTGTGGGAATTGAGCGGTCCATTTTAAGAAAAGTCACACATAGATGTTCCATCAGCTGGTCGGCAGTCTGATGTCCTTCAAATACTTTTTCTTCTATCACTAAAGCGGGAAATTGGGTGATATTGTAGTTAGTGAGAAGAGTTTTGATCATTGGTTCCTGAGTAAATCCTGAATCTAAAGAGAAAATAAGCGCTTTATTGTCAAACTTTTTCTTTAGATAGACCAAGATATCACCCTGAGTTTCATCCCTATTTTCATCATAAAAATATAGTATTTTAACATTGTTTTGTGGACATTTTTTATCTATATCCTTAGCTAAGAGATAGAATTGTATTTCCGTAAGGAAATAATCCTGGAGCTGTAACTTGAATTCTTCTTCATTGAAGACAGCTTTTTTTTCGTAATCAACGACTATAGCAAATTTTTTGCCCAGTTCATTGATATTATTTTCAAGGATAGTATGCAAAGCATTGCAGTCAGTCAATCCAGAAGCAATATAGTTGTGCTGTAACTGTAAACTGCGCAGGGTTACTTTTTCGGTGAGAGCGATTTGTTTTGCTGAAGTTAACCGAAGGTTTTCAATGAATAAACCGGCGACTACTCCTCCAGAGAAGACTAATAAGGTCAGAACAAAGGCTATGATATATTTTTTGACGCTGGTTTTCCTCTCTAAATCCCCCATAAGAAAAACGGAGAAGAGCTGGTTTATATTGTTTGCGGTTCAATTCCAGAAATTCTTCTTTTTGCCGATAAACATGAAACCGATATATACCCAGACGGCGGTTATAAAGAACCCATAGATGAATAGATAGGTCACTAAAGAAACAAAAGTTCGCCCGTGGTTGGTTATCCTTTCCTTAAGCAAACGGTAGGAATAGATCATGATAAAGAAACTTATTCCCATTAAAGTGGCAGCTACAAATAGTCGTGAGAAAGGCCAGTTTAAGATATTAATTTCCAAGCTGAAATGCCTGATTAAAGTGAGTAAATCAAAATTGATATCTCTTAAGTAGGAGAAGGTCACCATTAATTTTGCTATTAAAGCCTGAAAAAAAGTACCAACTAAAACAATAGCAATGATTCCAGATAAAATGATAGTGGGCATGCGGATGATGCCAAAATCACCATATTTTTTGTTAAAGATGAGTTTTTTATATTTAATACTATTATCAACCGATCCTTTGTACCAGCGGATGCGCTGGCGGAATAATTTTTTCCAAGTAGTGGGCACCATGGTCTCTACGACCGCGTCAAAGGTCTGCACTATTTTGTATTGATGTTTCTGCAGGCGAATGGCAATTTCTAGATCTTCAGTAATAGTTGTTTCATCGTAACCGCCTAGATCTTTGATTACTTTTGTTTTGTACACGCTAAAAGGCCCAGGGGTAACATGGATGCAATCCAGCTTGGCGTTGAGAAACTTATAGAACATATTAACAACATATTCGTACCATTGTACTTTTTGTAAAACGTTTTGCGGTTTTTTTACTTTTAACAACGGACAAACTGCAGCGATATTTTGGTCTTGTTCAAAAATAGGCAGCATGGCTTGTAATCCATTTGGAGCAATAAAAGAATCTGCATCCAGGCAGGCAAAATATTCTCCGCGGGCGACAGCTAAACCTTTGTTCATAGCTTTACCCTTACCTTGATTTTCTTGATTCAGGAGAGTGATAGTATTAGAAGGATGTTGAGCTATGAACAATTCTACTTTTTCCTTAGTTTTGTCTTTAGAACCGTCATTTACCACGATGATTTCTATTTTATCTTTAGGATAGTCAAGATTAACCAACGACTGCAGAGTTGAGGTGATGGATTCTTCTTCGTTATACGCCGGAACTATGGCGCTGAAGAAAGGAAAAACGCTTAATTTTTTATTTTTTTGTTCTGGATCTGGAGAGAATAAAACCAAGAGCCAAAATATGGACAGAAACAGTAGCATGAAATAGGTTACAAACAATACTACATCAAGGAAGGTAATTATCATTGCTTTGCCTCTTCAAACGACCACACTTCTGTATCTTCGGTAAAATAAAGCATTTTAAATCTTTCGTTCTGTAACAAAAATAAGAATTCCTGTTCCTTAGGCAGGGTGTGTTTCATTTTATCTGAAATATATATTATGGAAACATTATTTGGTTCTAAAAGCGGGAAAAGCTCATTGATGTAATACGCATTAAAGATATGTTGAGAAATATTGTATTGCTGCTGATAATCGCGATGGAGAGCAAAAAGTGGTTTTCTTTGAGCAAAATAGCTGATGTAATAACTATTCTCTGGAGCAGAAAGAATTACTGCTTCTTCAGGAGTGTTGCGCTGTATCCATTCCAAGGTTTTTTGGTCAACTGAAGTAGGTGAATATTCTGATAGTCTTTCCAGATAAGATACTGCAGAGAAGGAAATGCCTAACAAAAGGAGTAATAATACGGCATTGCGGAGGAAAGATAATTTCCAAGTTTGTTCCAACAGATATTCAAAACTGGTTGCAGCTAAAATGATAATTAGGAGGGACAGGAAAAAAACAGTATGGGTGTTGAATAGATATGCAGTAAGAAAAATCACTGCTGCTGGTATCATGACGGGAAGATTTTTTTTCTGCCAGCTGATGATGAAACCTATGAAGGCCAGCAAGATGGAAAAAAATCCTACACCGCTGAATCCTCCTAGATCAGAGATAAGATCAGATGCTCTGTTTTGAATCTGGAATGGCCCGATGAAAAAAGGAGTGTTCAGTACTACTGCATTAAGTATTAATACTGTTGCTATGGATATTGTCAGCAACTTATGAAATCGCTCCTTACTTCTGTTAAGGACGAAGAAGTACGCCACTATTCCAGCCAGCAAGAGCATAGCGCTAAAAGTGTCTATGAAGGAAGCAAGCAGGAAGAGGATTAAGGAGAAGTACCTTTTTATGCCGTTTGAGAAGAGCAAATTTGCTCCCCCCAGTATTAACAATAAGTATAGGGAATAGGATGAAAGAGTGAGAGAAGTAAAGATGAACGAAGGAGTCAGAAGATAGAATAAAACCATAAAGAAAGTTCTTTTTTCCGAGAGTTTTATTTTTTCAGCAAAAGCATAAAATAATATTACGATTCCTAAATATATCAGCGGAGGAAGCAGAAATGATAGCTTATCGGGGATAATTCTAAAGAGAAGAGTTAGGGGATTGTAAGGAGACCCTTGCTGCGCAGAGGAAAGGTAATAATAACTCTCGCCACCAACAAGAACGGGCTTTTCGTGAAGATAGTTTAAAACTAAAGGGGTTGCGGAAAGCACCAGCAACAAAATACAGAGATATATTTTCTGATGATGAAGCAGATGATTGAGGTACGGACTTGAATCTTGTTGTTGATTATTCATTTTGGTTAGGTCGGCCCTAATTGGCATTTAAGTTTAAAGATGGTTGTTTCATTTTGATAAACGATATCAAAACAACGCTTAGTAACATAGGGTAATTCGCGTTTGAGCTGATATTTTTCCTTAGCTGTTGGTGTAAGCACAAAATATTCTATATTATGCTCAATGGCTAAATCCAGAGCTTCGGTCTGAAATTTGGTTGTAAATAAAGAGGTAAGACTTTGGAAGCGGGTTTCTGTATCATCAATTAACATAAAACGGTCATCCATAAGATTTTTTCTTTTCCCATAGTAGGTTACAAGATGTCCTTCATCCAAAGTAGCTAATACGGTTGTGGAAGGGGGCGTATTTTCATTAATCCAGATAAAAGCTTTAACTTCTTCTGTGGAAGGTACGTCCTGTAACCTGGCAGTGTTTATTGCAGGTAATACCGTCGAGAATATTAAGATAAAAATAGTTAAAGGAAGAAGGTAACGCTGTAAGTGAGATAATTTTGTTTTTTGGATGTAACGCCCTATATCTTGATAGAATGCAGCAAAAAGGATTGCTAAGACTACACTGAAAAATGCTAACGATTGTCGGAAGCGGATTAATCTAAGCCAAGTAAGTACAGTAGTGGCTAGAACTAAACTTATCAGTAAAAATGATTTTTGATTTTTGAGCTGGAATAAAGATCTATATACCACTACTGCTCCGGCAACAAAGGGAATAATGCTGACTAAAACTAACGCCACCCCTACAGAAAACTTAGGAAAGTACTGGGCAATGATGGTAGAAGGAATATTCTGCCAAACAAAGGAAATTCCTTCCTGCAGTAATGATTTTTTGAAAAATAAAAATTGCACCCACACATAGAGGAAGATAGAAAAAAGCATCACTTCCACCTCTTCGCGATAAATCTTTTTTCCTTCAAGTAGAGAGAGGGCCGCGTAAATGCCTAAACCAATTAACATGATGGCTGCTAATGGACTGGTAAGACAGAGAAGAAAAAAAACTGCCATGTAAATATAGATATATTTCATGAGTTCGGGATCGTTTTTCTTAGCTGCCTCTTCAATATTTAGATACAAATAAATTACCGCAAAAATAAGAGGAAGAAAGAGAGCGTTTACCACAAACCCATTAGTAAAATAAAGTATGGGCAAGAACCCAGAAATGAAAGCTGCTACACAGGAACCAGTTTCATGTTCGGTTATTTTTTTGCTGATTAGATAAGTGATTGGCACTAACAGCGCAGTAAGTAAATTAGGAAGAATTTTAGCAACCAAGGTTACCGGAATAAAAAGACCAAAGAGAGCAGCCAGATAATGGAAGAAAGGAAGAAAAGCCAGTTCCCGTCCGCCATACGACAGTTGATCCTGGTAAAAAGGTAGCCCTGTTTCTATGATATGTTCTACCTGCCGGAGATGGAAATATGACTCGTAAGTAAATTCTGGAATCATAAAAGCTAAAACTAAACGCAGAAGTAAAACTGCCAGAAATATACCTCCCACCACTACTATTGGCTTTTTCATAGCTCAAAAGTAAGTAAGAAAGAGTATTTTATAAAGTGTTTGGATAAGAGTATGTGCATAGCTGGTCTGTCGTCGATGGTTTATAAATACCAGTTTACAAT
>CAYHVV010000006.1:0-23608 GCA_964360115.1 uncultured Methanosarcinales archaeon
AGACTCTCCTACTTTAGAAGGCTGGCTAACGTCAGCTAATATCCGCGCAAAGCCATTCTTCTCCAAACATTTATAAATAAATATCTAACTTAAAGTACCTATGTTCTACAAGAAGAAAGGATACCCGGAAGAAGAAGAAATAGTTTTCTGTAAAGTGAGTAAAATCTTTCCGAATTCAGTGTTTGTAGATATTCTTGAATATGGTGAACAGGGATTGGTTCACATCTCTGAAATCGCTCCGGGAAGAATCAGAAACTTGCGAGATTATGTTACTGAAGGCAAGCAGATTGTCTGTAAAGTTCTTCGAATCGATAGAGCAAAAGGCCATATAGACTTGTCTTTACGCAGAGTTGGTTCGCATCAGCGCCAAGCTAAATTAGATGACATAAAACAAGAACTTAGTGCAGAGACGCTTATCCAGAATATGGCCAAAAGACTACAAAGGCCATTAGAAGAATTGTATCGGCAAGTCAGCGAAAAAGTGTTCAAGGAATATCCTTATCTTTATCTTTGTTTCAAAGAAGTCGCTGCAGGAGAGGCTAGCCTGGAAAAACTCGGACTGGATAAGAAATTGTCAGAAGACTTAACCGCAGCTATCATAGACCGATTTAAGCCTTCTAAGATCACCGTTAAAGGCGAAATCAAGATACAATCTTACGCTGCAGATGGCGTGGAAAAAATCAAATCAGTATTATTGGAAGTAGAAAAAATCTCTCCCACTATCAATGTTTTTTACCTGGGCGGGGGACGTTTTAAAGTAACCATAGAAGATTTTGATTACAAGCCGGCAGAGCAAACCATGAAAAAAATACAAAACCTTGTGGAAAAATTTAATGACAAATCATCTACTGCTGTCTTCGAAAGAGAAAAAAGCGAGTAAACGAGAAAAATAAAAAAGCATTTTTCTCTAGTTCATACTTTATGAACAATAAAAAATAACTTAACTAATAAACAAAATCAAAAAATTATCAATAGATTCAACAGAATGGCTGAACATATCCGAAAGTGCGCAGATCATCAGGGTTATACTATAGCGAAAAATTGCTCCGTCTGCGAAAAAGAAACAATTCTACCTAGACCGCCTAAATTTTCTTTAGATGACAAATATGCTTCATTACGGCGTGAATCAAAAAAAGGAGAATTGCAAGAAAAAAATCTGATTTAATATCCTTCTATATTAATATCATAAAATTCTATTTGAAAAGTAGGATTATTTAGTATAATTAAAAAATATTAAAAAATATCAATGCAATGTGAACGTCAACAAATCTCCATTGTCATAAAGGCCCTTTACATCTCCTTCTAACTGGAGTGAAGAATCATTTGAATATTTCTTGTCCACAATCAGGGCACCCTTAAAATAGAGCATTTTGATTTCTTCATTTTCCAAAGTATAACGTAATTTTTCGCCTACTCTCAGCTCCCCGTTGCCCTCAGGAAGTTCAAGGTTGTTTAATTCAACATTCAACAATTCCAGATGTTTATAGTTCAACCCTTGGAAAGAGATTGGGAGATCCTTCTCTGAAGAGAATACTATATTATTCACTTCAATGCCCCGAGCTGTTCCTGAAAGAGAAAGTTCAGATGGTTCAAGATTAAATTTTCCCACGAAACTATTGATAGAAAGACTTACTTCTTTCAGATTATTAAGCTCAAGCTTATCTCCGTTGACAATGATGGTAGTAGAAAGATCATCAAATTCAAGATTTACCCCTTCGATAGTAGCATTCTTTTCCACAGTTGGTATTCGATTGAAAGATAAAGACAACGGAATGTTGCGGTAATTATTATCTTTGTTTTCTTCCCCGACCAGCTGATTAAGTTCTGCAGCTATATCTGGTTGTGAATCCTGTCCAGCTAATTTTTCCGTAACATTATCTTGATAACCTACAATGGCACTCATAAATCCGGAGCTAACATTGTTATTTTCATTGGCGTAGAGCAAGAAAAATAATCCTCCTAAAACTAGGGTAGCCATAAATATATAAAAACGCAGATGCGACCGATGTCCTCCTTGAGACGCTCCTTGAAACATGAAACCCACTTCTTTTTGAGTATGTTTGACTATATACTCTTATCAATTTCAAAGTACTATTTGTTAATAAACTTTTTGGTCATCAATCTCTCGCCTTCTTATTGGCTATAGGGGTGGCTTTCAGGACAAACCCAATCCTGGAAGTTTTATATAGATGTTCAGGAACCAATAGGATATGCCTGAACTGCCGGAAGTCGAAACCATTGTAAGACAATTGCAAAAGAAAATATCCGGTAAGGTAATTAAAAAAATAACAGTATATGATAAGATTGTTGATTCCAAGATAAAAAATCTTTCTTCCGCAGCCATAACTAAGGTCTGGCGGCGCGCAAAGTATATTATTATGGAATTAAACAACGGCCAATTCATTCTGACTCATCTGGGGATGACCGGACATTTTCATTTTGTTGACATAGATGCAAATAAGAAACATATTACCCATAATCATGAAAAATTTATGGTTGCTAGGCTTGCTTTTTCTGATGGTTCTTTCTTAACTCACAATTCCATCCGTAAATTCGGCCACATGAAATTAGTAAACAAAAAACAGCTGCAGCAAGTGTTAGATAAACACGGACCGGAACCACTAGATAACAGCTTTACCCTGCAATTATTTAGGAAAATTCTCTCCAGCAAGTCCAGAGCCAACATTAAAACCACACTCATGAATCAATCGGTTATTGCCGGTATAGGCAACATTTATGCTCAGGAAGCGTTGTATTATGCGGGAATTTCACCATTAAGGCAAGCAGGACTACTTTCTTCTTCAGAAACGCAAAAATTATATGGTCATCTGCGTAAGATATTGCGGGAAGCCATAGAACATCATGGAACAACCATAGATAATTACAGCAACTTAGAAGGCAGAGGCGGATTTCAGAATTATCTGGCCGTATATCAACAAGAAAAATGTCAAAAAAAACATTTTTTGGAAAAAATAATTATTGGCGGAAGGGGAACAAGCTATTGTACCCGGTGCCAGAGGTAAATAAAAATGGGCTTTAAAGATTTACTCCAGAAACTGAAGGGAGTTTCAGAAAAGAATGATCAAGAATATCCAAATCGTTTCCTGAAATTCTATCATAACAACCAGGGCAGATTATTAAAAGAACGAAAATCATTGTATCACGAGAAGAAACAAAAGAGCATTTGCGTACGCTGCAGCAAAAAGGCTTTGGAAGGAATAATTTTTTGTGATTACCATCAACAGAAGCAGGTAGGATACAATAAACAGGCAAGAACAAAATAACCCTACTTCAATCTAAAATATGAAACCAAAAGACCCATTAGATAAACATAAGAAAAAGCGAAAGAAAACGGAAGATGAATGGGAAATAGACCCTAATTCTGATTATCCTGTTCACGAGAAATATACGAAAGAAGAGCTGGTGAAAGAATAAGGAGATATAAGACAATTATTGCTGCAGGTCTTTTATTTTGCCAAAATAAAATGTCCCTGCTTCTCCAACCACATATACTTCAAAATTCTTGATGTCACCCAAAAACGGGCTTAATAATTCCTCTTTCAAAACGTCGGTCCCTTCCAGCAGCGGATTAAAACTTGGCACTGCAATGAGTTCTTTGCCTTCCCATTTACCTTTCAGAAAACATTTGCATTTTTCCCATTTACTCCCTTCGCGAATAGTAACTGCGGAATGTTCATGCCCAATGATAATCGTTTTTGCCTCTGTTTTCACTAATTCATCGCCATGCACAATTAAGACGTTACCAATTGTATATTCATTCACAACCAAGACCCCTCTTTTATCGGCAATCGGCTGGATTATAGGATCATGATTACCTTTAATGATAATCACTTCTTCCACATTCGCCAACACAAAATCCAAAAAATTTAGTACTTCTTTCCATTCTTGGCGCAGAACTTTTCCAAATTCATGTTTTAAGTCTCCGTTGATGATAACCTTTGTTGGTTTTGTTTTTTGTAAAATTATCTTGAGCTTATCTATGATTTGTTCCAATTGGAATCTGGGAACCATAATCCCTTTGCGATGCAACGCTTCCTCGTATCCGAGATGCAAATCATTTATGACCAGCGCTTTTTCTGCTTCAAACCATAAAGCCGCGTCCACTATTTTGATGCTTTTGCTTATTTCCATATAGGTGTTTTTAGGAAGAAATATTTATAAATCAATTGGCTCACCATCGAACTTATGCCCCAGTGGCTCAGCGGCTAGAGCGGATGGCTGTTATTCCTTAGGGAAGAGTTACCATCAGATCGTCGGTTCGAATAACAGTAAGCATTGGTTTACTGGTAAGAAATTCCGACCTGGGGCGTTTTTTATCGTTGTTTTATCATATATATTATTTTAATTGAATTTAATTATTCAATCCGGCGCTATAAATTGTTTCAGCGATTTTTTTCATTAAAGCAAAATCTTCGCAGTTCTTAAAAAATAATTCCCCATAGCCGTGCACGATTATTTCTACTCCTTCAACTTTGATAACTAACAATAAAGGAGTTTCTAAAATGAGCTCAAATTTCTTTTTGATTTTCTGTAAATCTAATGGCCGTGGTCTTTTCAGTTTTGCCGAATATGCTGCCTTCGTCCTGCATTTTTCGATAGTGAATTCCATAATGAACCATTCTTTATCGTATTTTATAAAATTACCCCCCCATAATCTTAATTCATGCAACCGAATGATTTATATACATAAATGTATTTTCTAGAAGTAATATTATCTTATTATTAGAGGTGATAGTGAGAATGGTATCAAAAAAAAGTGGATCGTCCTTAGGCAAAGGTACAGTTGAGCTTCATCGTTTGGCTCATTATGCGTTCTTTGTAGGGATTACATTAGCATTATTAATAGGTATTTTTCATCGAGTCTTTGATTCTTTATTGGGAGCAGAAGCGTCTCGCGTATATGTTACGACATTCGTCTTATTGGGAACAGCAGTTGGGTTGTTTAATCTAACTGCTAAAGAAACAACACCTTTCTTGACAGCAGCAGTTGCTTTAATGCTCGCAGGAATCGTAAATCTTAATTTGGTTTATGGTGTAGGAGACATCTTACGACCAAGCTTAAGCAACATCGTAGTGTTTGTCGTTCCTGGCGCAATTATCGTGGGAATGAAAGCAATCTGGCGCTTAGCATCACATTAATTTTTTATTTTACCCTTTCTTTTTTTATAATTTTTAGGCTAATTTTATTATTAAATTATTTTATTTCATAACACCATAATCAAAAATCTAAATTAAAACAAAAATATAAATTATAAGAAAAAAAGGAATTAAATATTCTTAAGCTCTGCCTGGATAGTTTTAACTTTCTCGATTTTCTGATCCATCAAAGCAATCTTATCTTTTGCAGTTGTTTTCTTCTTTGTTACGGTAGCTTCTCTTTTCATAAGGTCTGATATTTTATTCCGCAAGGAAATTTCTTTTTCCTGGGTATTTCCTAATTCAGAAGAATAACTGGCCATCTTTAATTCTAATCTCTTCCTAGCATTGCGAAGACCTTGCAATTCATTATTCAAATCTTTCAAGGCACCGCCTAATAGCTCACGATCTTTCCGCAACCATTTTTTAGTAGAAGTTCCATCTTCCATCTTCAGAGAACGAGACTCAGAAGCACCCATAACTGCTTTCCGACGTTTTGGCTTTACTCTTTTTTTCATAACTCTCCTCTTTTTTGCTCTTTTCTTCTTTTTGATATTTTTAAGAGCTCTACCCTGACTTAATACTTGCATTGAAGACACACTAGGTAATAAATCCTGAGACACTTGCTGACTCTCTTTCTTTGGAAGAGGAGCAGCTTGCTTCTCTTCAGGGATAAGTACCGCTTTTTTCCGCTTAAACTTATCCAAAAATCCCATGTGCATTCACTTCTTTTTCCAACAGGTAATAAATAGTAATTGTTTATAAATCTTTTGCCGTCGCTATCTTTTAATAATTATCATCATAACTCTTTTGATTAGCTTTTTATTGGCTTCCTTTTTTGATGATATCTTCTAACTTCTCTTTCAATTTTTTATAAGTCCCTTCCTTAATATATCCCCTGTTGTAACCTTCTTTTAAGGACGCTAGCTTTCGCTTGTACTCAGACATGTCTCTTTTTATTATTGTTCTTGGTTTGATGACAGTTCTGTGAATAGTTTTATTCTTGATTATGGTCCTTTCCTTGATAATTGGAGAGATTTTAGCTTTCTTGATCTTGCGATGGGTGAAGTAAAGTGCAACTAAGACCGTAATTATAACTATGAATATAGCTGGTATGATCCAAATTAGAGCAATCTTTCCCCCGGTTGAAGATGCAAACCCTACCAAGGTAGATAGTTTAGTTTTGTCTTCTATAGTAAATATTTCCGTGGCAGTTGCTAAAGAACCTTGGTAAAGTACTTTTAACGAATAAACATACTGCCCCGGCTTAATGTCTTTAGGAATGATAATTGTTTTTGAGAAAGAAGCTTTTGTACTGACAAAAACAGTCTCTTCTTCTTGATAAATCACGCTGTTATTCATGTCTAGCAAGAGGTGGATAATGGTTAAATTAGTTGGTGGGACTCCCCCTAAATTGAATAAGGATATGGCTACTTTCAGATCTTCACCAGGAAATATGGTTTTACGAGCAAGATCTAAGCTGGCATCAAAAATAGGTTTTTCTGATTCGATTTCTATAACTAAAGATACTGTCCTTTGCATTTTCTTAGAACCTTTTACTCCAGTTATATCTAATGTTCCCGTGTAAATATCTGGCAAGGCATTACGGAAAGGATTAAACACAAACCAAATAGTCTTAATTTCTTTTGGACCTAAAGTAAAAGAGGTAGGACTTACAGACATAATTTGCTCCAACGGATTAGCTAGGTTTATTTCTAAAGCCACATCTCCATCATTGGTTATTTCAATACTTTTGGTAAGTTTTTCTGATTGTTTAAGATTTACTTTTATGATGTTCTCACTCAGACCTAAAGAGAGTAATTCTTTCTTTCCTCCCCCGCCACCGCCTCCTCCTCCGCCTCCACCGCCGCCGGTGGCTCCTACTGGTGCTGGCGCCGGTACTGCCGCAGCGGAAATAGTGAGTAAAAAAGTAGTAGTAGTGGAAGTAACCACGGTATCACAAACAGATTCATCTTGGACAGTAATTAATATTGAATGCGCCCCCACCTGGCTACTGGAGGGAGTAAAACTAATGTACCCGTTTTGATCAATGTTGAATAAAGAAGTGTTATCTGAATAAGTTATACTAGTATTAGCCCCATAGAAAGTAGCAGCAACCTGTAAAGTGAATGCAGTGTCAGCAGTAGCGGTTTGGTCAGCAATTGCAGTAATTGTGGGCGGTCTCCCTATGCACATGGTAGCAGTTCCAGTAGCAGTTGCTGAAGCAGCTCCGGTAGTTTTTTCAGCTGTACCAACAAAGACAATTAAGAAGCTTGCAACATTTACTAACAGGAGAAGTATAGCTAATAATACTATTGTCCTCTTTTTTAGTACCATCTATGGAAGAAAAGAATGTATTTGCCTATAAATAGTTATCTTTTTTATGGCACTTTTTTTTCTGAGTGATAATTATCATTAATGCCAAGATGTGCAAAGAAAGACTTCGCTTTCCAGCATCCTCGACTAATGTCTGCGGAGGCTTAATGAAATGAAACTAATTTATCTATCAAAGGGAAATAGTTTCAGGATACGACAGCTACTCTACTATTTATCTACTTTGTAAATTGTAAATTCAGCGTTACGATACACTATCCCAGCATATTTTTCTATTTCACGATGGGGGGAAATGCTTTTTTCATAAGGACCAAGGAGAATATAATCAACAACATATCTCTGGGTTAATTGTCCCCATTCTTCTGGAAGAGCAGCATATGTTTTCAGGACTCCTTCTTTAAAAGGTGTAGGAATGGTACACCCTTTACTCGAAAAGGAACCCTCAAAAGTGAGAAGATGAGAAAATCCTTCTTCAAATAAAGAATAATTATATTCTCCATCTTTAGCACGCTCAAAACTCATCAATTCACTAAAAGCGCAGGGATTATCTAGAAATATGATTTTCTCTTCAGGGATGCCCATTATTTTATAAGCGATCAATCTTCTTGCAATTATTTCCGGAATAGGGATAGGCTCTACTACCGCGTTAGGTACAAAATTATTGTTGTGGGTGTAAACTGGCACCAGGAGAATCATCTCTGAGCTTAAGGAGAGGACTACTTCATCTTTTGTAGTATTGTCATTGAGCCACCCAAATAATTCTACCTGGGGAGTAGAAAGGGTATAGGCTGGATGAGTGTTATAAGAAAAAGTTATTTGCCAGATTAATCCAAATGAGATTAGCAGGCAAATAAAGATAAAGCTAGATTTTTTAATTATTTTTTTCAAGTTTTCTCTTTCAAGAATTGTCTCTTCTATAAAATGGAGGAGATATATGCCGACCAGAACAAGTATCGGCCATATGGATGTAGTTAACCAATGACGAGGATTAATAGTGTACCCCATAATTACTTGTACGTTCATAGTAACTATTCCAGCGAGAACCAGTATTAACAGAAAATAAAAATTAGTTTCATTCTTTTCTTTATTTGTTCTGTCTTCAGATCTCTTATTAGCAGCGTATACTAGCATAATTACAATACTGAGAAGGAAAAGAGTGATGGACCAATCAGGGGTCCTGGTAAAAGTAGCGTTAAGCCTACGCAATATTTCAGCCTGGTTAGCTACCGTGTTTATTGAGTTCAAGAAAAATGTTACTCCAATCACTATAGTCACTAACCCAGACACTATTATTTTTTTTGAGAGAACAAAATTCTTTCTGAAAAGAACCATAGCTAATAATAGCCCCATAAAAGTTATGTAAAAAGTCCAATAGTAAAAATAAGTGTAAAACAACAATCCTCCTAAAATTCCGCTGAGAAGAGCAGCCTTCCATTTTTTGTCTCTTAAAAGCCATAAAACAGCAAGTAAGGTTACAGCAAAAATAGGAAAATCAACTAAGACCGGATAAAACCTAGAAAAATAACTTATTGGCTGGACTATTTGGTCAGAGAAAAATTTGAGTAAATAAGTAGGTGAAAAGAAAAGTAGTGGGGGAGCCACAAGGGAAAGAATCTTATTTTTAGTTAAGGAGTAAGAAATGACATACATCAAAAGCGAACTTATGGCCGTAAAAAAAAAGTAAGAAAAGATGTATGTATTTACGACGCCCCCCAAAACTAAAGACATCATCCCTAAAAGTAAAGAAGGAAAGGGAGCTCCGGCATGCGATAACATTGCGGTATTTTTCCATTCTAGTATATTAGAGCGAGGGATTAAGTGTCCTTCAGATGCTTCCTGTACATACGCAGCATAAAAAACCTCATCAACACTTCTTGCATCAACTCCCTTCACAACCAAGGGGGAATAATTTTTAGAACCATCCTGTAATAAAGGGATGAGGAAATGAGGCAAAAGAAAAATAAGTCCGATCAGCAATGATACTGCCAATGCCGCCCGATGTTCTTTTATCTTCTTATAATGATGGCACAATCGTTCTTTCATGTTATTTATTATACCTTATGATACCTAAGTAAGACCATCCCTTTTAAAACCAGGATAATCTTACATAAGAATAAATTTGGCCTTAATTTTTAAATCTGCCTACTCTTACATTCAAGAATCACCAAAGCCAGTTATGGTTTAGCATAAAAAGTAAAATGCTCACCTATTTTTCACTTCTAAACAAAAGTACTAATACCAGTGGTATTGTGAGTAAAGCTAACAACAAATTTAGATATAAGAATAAAAGCCCAATCATATGAAATATCTTATTGCTGCCTTGTAGAGAGTATTCATCAATATTTAAATCTGGATACTTCCACCCTATGGAAGCACCCCAAAACACGTGAGTTCTATCGATGCTTTGGTAAATTGTGGGAGGAACAGAAATAAATCCCTTGTATATCAAAAAACGATGGTTTGCTTTTATTTCCGCAGTATAAGCTAGATTATCCTTGAAATATCCAGATAAACTTTCAGCGAATAAATTTACCCGATCATAATCTTCCTGTTTCCATCCGCAGGTGCTATCTCCGCTGCATTCAATATAATATAAGGGCACCTCCATTTTTGGAGCAGCAGAACCCCCCATTTGAGTTAGTAACTCTTGGAAATATAACCCATTCAAATAATGTCGTCCGTGTAATACCCAAGAATAGCTGCCAAAATAAATACGTGGATCCATCACAACTATAGAATCTTTCGGAATATTTTCAATAGAATATTCTCTAAGTTCCATATTTGCAGATTCCTTAGAAATAATAGCCTGAAATTGGAATGAAGAGACAACTGCTATAATTAGAACTAACATTACAGAAGCCCATCGTAGGTTAAACTTTGATCCAAGATAAGAAGATACTTTCTCAACAGTATAACCAGCAAACAAACTTAGAATTAAAGGAACCCACAGGTAATGGGATGAACTTGGATTAATGCCTCCGATGTATCCAACTAAGAAGAATAAAGAAAATGCTAATAAAAAAATACCTAAATTCTTTTGTCGAATAGTAAGAATAATTCCTATTAATCCTAATACCATGATAAGAGGGTCTACTGAAAAAAATTTACTCGGGACGCTTCTAAAGATAAAATCCCGAAGTTTAGAAAAATCCCAAGACTTCAATTGGTACTCAGCATGGAAATTTTCTCCTATTCCTAAGAGAGTAGAAACAGTATCGTCAGTTTTACCATTATTTTTAAATTCTAGATAATTGTAAGCTATGAGTGGCGTAAGAAGTAACGCGCCTATCGTCAAACATCCCAAAAAAGTCTTAAATAAATCTTTTTCTAACTTAATTTTTTTAAGAGGGGAATAAAATTCAGTTTGTGTTAATAAAAACGCCACTAAATAACCTGGCAGAAAGATTAAAACTTGGTCCTTGCATAAAACACCTAATGCTAAAAAGATAACAGAAGGATATAAAAAAATTCTTTTCCCTTCTAAGAATGATAGGAAAAAATACATGCTAAGGAAAGCAAAAAAGAAAGCGACCATATCTGATTCAGTATTATTTTCCAGCGCAAATCCAGAAAGAGCAAATAGAAATGAACTGAATAACGCTGCCTTTTTATTCTGAAATATTTTTAAGGAGCATAAATAAATAAGGATAACTGTGAGAGAACCAAAAAAAATGGAAGGAAATCTGGTAGATGTTGCATTTACCTCGCCAAATAAGATAAATCCAAGGTCAGTAAGGTAAGAAAAGAGGGGGCCACCCTCTACGGTACTTAAACGCTGAGCTGAAATTATCTTCCAGGGAAGAAGGGAATAAACTATCTCATCAGGCACAATTTCAACAGTTTGAGCGACAATCAAACGTAAAATAAATGCAATAAGAAGTATCGAAAAGAGGACCAGAAGTGTTTTTTTTATTTTCATGTTTTATCACTTGTTATTAATTAACTAACAATTAACTAATTAATTTAACTAATCAAACAAACAGGTATACGGAGACTCCCCTGGATTAGGATTACTAACTGTGGAAAGAGTTCCACCAGCGCCAGAACAGCAATTAGCTAGCTCTCTGGCCTTTGAACAAAATTGCTCTCCTTTTTGGTCACATTTTTGTTGTACACATTGCTTATAACCTTTCTCACCTGTATTCCATGCCGCAAGTAAGGAAAAGATTATCATCAAGATTATAAGGAAGTATAAACTGCCCAGTAATATTTTCTGAGCAAGTTTCAGATTTCTAAATTGACCTAGATCATTCATTTAGTCCACCTTAAATAAAACTACATTTTCATTGGAGTAAATAGGCGTTAACCTAGTTGAAGTTAGAAGTTCTTGATATCGTACTGGAAGTATAGCTTTTACCTCTTCTTCACCAAATTTATCGCTTAGATATTTATAATCCATATTTTTATTAATCATGAAATATTCATAATCATTTCTTATTAAGAAAGAATATAACTCATCGTGGGGTTTATAGATAATATCCTTCCTGAAGTCCTTTATCTCTTGACACCAATCACAGCTAAACATACCATATCCTATCACTAATTTATCTCTAGGCGCATACAGAAATACCTTAGAATTAAGAGGAAGCTGCTTAAAAAGTTCACCATACAGGAATGGCTCTTGCATATTGGAAAATGATCCAGAGGTAGGCCATATGGAAGTATTAGCCTCATATTTATGCACTCCGGAAGTTGAGATCACCCCTACTACTATCAGTACTGTAAGTAATACTTGCACCAGCTTATTTTTTCTAAAAGTATTGATAAAAACATAGGTTCCTTCGGCGGCTATAATAGAGACTGGAATAGCGAGCAAAAACCAGCTCCTGAATGCATCTCGAGCAATTGAGATTGGAAAAGTCATACCATTGACCACCCAGAAAGTATAGACCAGCCAAAAAAGGGCCACTACCCTCCAGCAATTTTCTTGAGAAACTAAAGTAGACCGGTATTTGAACACCAGATACACTAATCCAAATAAAGCCAGGAGAGTAAGAACAATTCCTATCCCTATAGGAGCGTTTATCATATTATTCGATTTCGCCACAAAAAAATCTCCAAATGTATATGCTCTTGAACCCGTACCACCGGGATTGGTTAAGGATTTAATGACGGAAAATACTTTATCAAGTAGATTATAATCTGAAGTTAAAGCTGCGCCGTTGTTGACTAAATTAGAATCCCAAGCTCCAACAAAACCTTTTAATGAATATTTTTGTACCATCGCCATCCACCAAAATTGGCAAAGAATCATTCCACCTACTATTCCAGCAAAGTGATATTTCAAAAAACGATGGTGTATCGCTGAAGCAACAATTGCATAAATCAAGAGCATAGTGGTAAGTTTAATCGGTTGAGAAAGATTCTGAGTTACCCAAATACCTGCAACCAGTACTGCTAAAATTATAGCCCATCTCTTCTCTTCAAAAGTCTTGTTGAACGCATACAGAGCTGGAAAAAGAAGAGTGATAGTCATACCATGAGCCCAGATAAAGTGAGACAGATATGAGGGGATAACTGCTAAAAAAAAAGTAGCTACCAGGGCCTTAGTCTTATTCTGTACAAAAGAATTTACGAAAAAATAAAAGAACAAAAATCCTAAAGAAATAAGTAAAGCATTAAAGAATTTGATAGTCCAATTAAGATCCGGAGAAGTTTGATGTAAAACACCGATCAAAATATCATAGGCAGGAGGATAAGGATCCATAAAAGAAAGAACTGAATTTCCTCTTTGAGGATTATTAACATCTCCAATGGGATCGTATGCATCCTTATCGAGGGCTACATACTTCACTCCCATTGAGTGTCCCCAAGGGTCTTCATCCTCTAGATAAGGATACGCAAACGCTCCAGAAGCATAGGTGTAAAGAGAAACTGCGAAGATAAGTAAAACTGCAAGCACATAAATATCCTCCTTAGTCAGAGATAATTTTGGAAGCTTGGTAGGCAGTTTAAATCCTCGTCCTTTAAAATCCTTAAAGCAAACGTAGGCTGGAACGGCTAGACTCAGCACCAAAAATAATTTCCAATCTAAAGGAATGCGAAAAAAATTGATGATTACAGAAAGAATAGCAAAAACTCCTAAACCAATGCCCAGATTCATGATATGGCGCTCGAAGAAACCAGGTTTAGTTGCAGATTTTACATCAACGAAATAGGTCAGAGAAAATCCTAAGCCCCACAAATAAATAAAAAACAGCAGAATAGTGATTACACTTATCATATATTCACGGCTCTCTCTCTGTCTTTTTAAGTTTATCGATTACAAACTTCTTATATTCTCCATCAATAAATAATCTACACCACAGTTCGATGTTCAGCAGTGACCATATTCTGGCCGCATTAACTAAGTCCTGTAGCCCATCCTTTTGAGTATTACAATGTCGATCAAGAAGTTTCTTAACATAGCAAGGATTGAATAATCCTCTCTTCTTGGTTCTCTCATCCAATAAAATTGAATAAATATATTTCTTTAGATCTTTACGGATCCACAAGGAAAAAGGAGTAGGAAAACCTTTCTTAGGCTGATTATAAAGCTCTGCCGGCAAATATGGTTTCATGCTTTGCTTCACGATGTGTTTAAGTTCATGATTGTATAACTTGAATTTGATAGGAATAGAATTAGCAAAATCTACCATTTCATTATCACAGAAAGGAGTTCTTGCTTCTATCGAATGCGCCATGCCCATCTTATCCTCAACTACTAATAAAGAAGGAAGATAGGTCTTCAGATACAAGTATTGAATCTTATCTGTGGAAGAAGTTATATCCTGACGCTGAAGCTTTCTGAGCACAGAAGTAGTATCCTTGTCGGGCACCAGCGCATAAAAATCGTTATGGAGCAATTGCTTGCGTTGCTTTCGGTTAAACATAATAAATAGGCCATGCTTCACCTCTTTATCAAACCAAGGAAAGAAAAGGAAATACAAACTACGGGGCATTTCACTCCATTTGAAAAAAGAAAAAAATCGCAGAGCCATTAGATGATTTTTTCTGACTAAATCCTTAAAGTAACTGACCTTATACACCGGATAACCTGCAAACAATTCATCTCCGGCATGTCCGGTAAGAACTACGGTAACGTGTTCTGAAACCAGTTTTGAAACCATGTACTGCGAGATTGCTGGTATCCCTACCTTTGGTTCATCAAGATGGTAAATTATCTTTTCAATATGGGACTGAAAATCTTTTGGTGAGATTGTGACTTCATGCACCACTGCTTTATTTTTTACAGCCACGGCTCTCGAACATTCACTTTCATCATACCTCCCGCCTTCCTTAAATTTACCAGTAAACGTTTCGATTCTCCTTCTGTGTTTTTCAGCTGCAACCGTAGCCACTGAACCTGAATCAAAGCCCCCGCTGAGGTACGAACCTAGTGGAACATCACTGATCATATGTCGAGTTACAGCATCTGAAAAGATCGATCTAAAATTATCATAATAAGCCTGGACATTCCCCAAATCCTTTTTTAGATAGGAAGCATCCCAATATTTATGTAAGGAAACCTTTCCCCCCTGAAGCAAAATATAATGCCCCGGCAGAAGCATCTTTACTCCTTCAAAAAAAGTCTTTTCATCCATGATATTCTGGAAAGTGAGATATTCGGCGACCGCTTGATGATTAATTCTCCGTGGAATATTTTTATCAGCTAGGAACGCTTTTATTTCCGACGCAAACATAAAGCGTTGTTCATTATGATAATAATAAAGAGGTTTAATCCCTACCCTATCTCTAGCTAGAACAAGAAGATCTTTCTTTACATCCCAAATAGCAAAGGCAAACATGCCATTAAATTTGCTTACACAAGTTGGACCGTAGGCTTCATATGCTCGCAAAATAACTTCGGTATCGCTCTTACTCTTAAATTTATATCTTTTCTCAAGCTCTTTCCTTATTTCTTTGTAATTGTAAATTTCTCCATTGAACACAATTACAATAGATTTATTGTCATTATACATCGGCTGCTGTCCGGTTTTTAAGTCGATGATGCTGAGCCGTTTATGTCCTAAAGATACTTTATTATCCGCAAAAAAACCCGTTCCATCCGGGCCACGATGATCTAAGAAAGAAGTCATCTCTCGTAAAAGTTTTTTATCGCTTGATCCATACCATCCAGAAATTCCGCACATATTTATCTCCTAAATTATCTCAATACTTGACCTTGCTTTCTAATTCTTGTTCCTTTTTTGCTTCTCACTGTTAGAGACGATCAGTTCACTGACAAACCCCAATCCAAATAATTGCAGTCCAGTCACAAACAGAAAAACAGTCAGCAAGACCAATGGTAATCTTGTAAGGACTGCTTCCATCAACACAAAATTAAGATATAAGACATAAAGACCGCACAGAAATCCTGCCGCCATCAGGATAGCACCTAAAGAGCCAAACACATGCATTGGCTTTTTGGAAAAAGAAGATAAAAATTTTACAACCAATAAATCAAAAAAACCACCGGGTATTCTTTTTAATCCCACTAAACCAAATTTAGATTTCCCCGATTTGCGAGGATAGAATCGCACTGGCACTTCCTTAACTTTATAGCCTTGTTCTGCTGCTAAGATTACAAAATAACGATGCCAGTCAGAACGCAGGGATTCAATATTGTAATACACATCTTTACGGAAAGCTCTAACCCAGCCCACGTCATGAAAACGAACATTAAAGAGACTTCGTACTAAAGCATTGAAACTTTTGGAAAGAAGAGTTTTCAGAAAACCCTGCCTCTTATTCATCCGGCGGCCGATCGCTACATCATATCCTTTATCCAAAGCGCTTATCAGTTTGGGAATATCTTCCCGTGGGCGGGATTCCAAATCGGAAGACATAAAGACAATGATCTCATGCTTGGCATTTTCAATTCCAGTGATCATTGCTGCAGTCAATCCCTTATTTCGTTGATGAGAAATTATCCGTAAGCGAGGGAATTTTTCCTGCAAGGAAAGTAATATCGGAAGAGTTCTATCTCTGCTAGCATCATTAACGACAATAATTTCGCCAGAAAATCTATTTTCGTCGAATGCCAGGTTAGTTTCTGTTACAAATTCCTCGATGCAGCCTTGTTCATTGTATGCCGGCGCAACCACGCTGATTTTAATTACCATTATCTTCAAGTTATTCAAAGTCAATTTTAAACGACCACATATAAACTTTATGATATTTAGACTGTTTTCATCACCAATCGTAGGGAAGAATGATAGTAAAATGGCCGTAGTTTATCAGTTCCATAACCGCAGCCGAAGACGAGGGCAAGTCACTATGTTCGTGCCTTCCTAGCGGAAGATTTGGAATCCTGTCTTAGGATTCCATAACTTATTTAAATTGTTAGGAATGGTTATTTTTGTGGTTGAAATAATATTGAGGTGTTCTAAGTGTTTTATTACTCTTGATCGTCTCAAACAAGACAATATTACCGATTTTCTCATTAAGATTGTTAAAGAAGACAGAAGCGAAAGTTATTTATGCACTACCTGTCTAAGTGGTTGGTGAAGAAATGGAAAGGAACGAATTGATATCTTTTTTTTCAGATTTTTGGAAAATAGATAGTTCTCACATCCATAATAATCTTAAGTTAAATGATGAGATTTTGAAAAACCAGAGCTCTATTAGATTTTACCAGTTTATTGCGGCCTTAGAATCAAATTACAATGTTAAAATAAAGAACCTTAATACTATTTTAACATTTGGTGATTTAATAAAAAATGTAGAATGATACGTGATTCAACATGATGGGGAAAATTAATTTATTTTTGATAAAAGTTTTTGTTACTCCTTTCTATAAAAGCACTAATAGGCCTATAGTATTTGTAGGCAGTATTCTAAGAAATGTACTTATTTTTATGTTTAAGTGCGATATCTCCCCCTCTGCAGACATTCCTTATTCAACCAGGTTTCCCCATTATTATGGCATAAGTATTGCCGCCTGCAAAATAGGTGAGAATTGTTTGATAAGGCAAAACACATCCATTGGAGGAAAAAATTCTTTTAGCCCTGAAGAAAGTAAAAAAAGGAAGACCATGACCATAGAGGAGAGGAGAAAATTAAACCCAGTCATTGGTTCTAACGTTGAGATAGGAGCCAATACCTGTATACTTGGATCCATAAAAATAGGTGACCACTCTGTAATTGGGGCTGGTAGTGTAGTTCTTGGGGATGTAGAACCTTACAGCGTTTATTCAGGAGTTCCTGCAAAAAAAATTAAAGTTCTTCCTAAGTGGCAGAAATGAATTATAATATTATTTTATTAAAAATTTAAAGGGAGGTTCATAGAATATTTTAAATTATGGAACATAAACTAGCTAAAGGCACTATCTATCTAACCTTCTCTAAAGTGGGCGACGTATTTTCCAATTACTTAATCCACATAGCTCTGGCTAGGCTTTTAGGACCAGAAGTTTATGGGAACTTTGGAATAATTCTTTCGCTGATCCTGATAACTAAAACAATATTTCTCACTGGGTTCTATCGGACAATCTCAAAATACGTTTCAGAAAATAAAAATAAAGTAGCAGGAATATTTCATGCCAGTTTCAAGATATTGTTTGTATATTCAATAATTTGCATAATCTCGTTCTTTATCTTTTCACAGAGCATTGCTGATTTTTTTAAGGAGTCTTCACTTGCAGGAATTATCTTTTTTTCTTCTTTTATAGCTTTAACAGAGGGATTGTCAGGGCTTTTGACAGCCGGAATTATGAATGGTCTGCTCCTGTTCAGAGAACAGGCAAAAGTCAACCTTTTTGATTCTTTTTTTAAGATAATAATTGCATTGACCTTGGTTTTTTTTGGCTTCGGCCTTTTTGGAGTGGTAACTGCTTATGTCTTAGCTCCACTTTTTGCCTCTGTTGTAGCTTTAATTATTATTAAAGGAAAATTATCAGGAGAACACAAAGAAAAAATTAGCAAAACGGATATAATCAAATTTACTTTACCTCTTTCAATCTTTTTTTCTTCCATGACTTTATTGACTGATTCAAGTTTACTTTTAGTGAAAAGTATTTTAATAGATGGTAAGTTAACTGGTCTTTACGCCTCGGCACTAACTTTTGGGAAGCTTCTTCTTTCTCTCGGAGTTTCTCTACAATTAACAATTTTACCTTCAGTATCTTCCGCAATTGCTGATAATAACTTTGAACTTATCAGGAAGTACATTAAACAGTCTATGCGCTATTCAATAATGCTCCTTCTTCCTTTAACTATACTTATCAGTACGCATGCAGAACAAATATTAGCTTTCTTCTATTCTAACTCTTTCATTGGCGGGGCAGTGCCATTAAGAATTTTAGTACTTGGTTTTGCATTCTTTTCCCTTTTTATGACTCAATGCTCAATACTCTTTGGAGCTAACAAACCAAAGGTAGCTATGTTAATTGTAATTTTAACTCTTATTTCTTCCTATGCGCTTAATGTTAAGCTTATCCCGATATTAGGTTTGTCCGGGGCAGCAGCAGCAACTACCATAACTGCTTTCTTTGGATTGGTTCTTGTTTCAATTTATACTTTTGTTAAGTTCAAGGCTTTGATTTCTTTGAGGTCGTTTTTTAATATCACTTTAGCATCGCTTATAACCTATTTTTTAGCATATTTCTGGAATCTTCCAGGAAAACTATTTTTTATTTCCTTATCACTATTATCCGTTCTTTACATTTTATTGTTAGTTCTTCTCAAAGAGATAAAAGATGAAGACAAAGAGATAGTTAAGTCTCTCTTAAAATGGAACAAGGGATAATTGACGTCAGGATATAATCACTCCAGTCTCATTATCACTAAAAGAGGAACTATTAATCGTTGCTTTAGTCTTATACACGCCCGATGTTGAATAGTTCGAAGCAATATATACAAAAACATCACTTACCATATCTGTAAACAAACTCACTTGCGCAGTAATTTGAGTATTTTTCTGTCCCACAGTCCTATAATCCATTAATTTTAAAAAGAATTCGTCTATGATTCGAATTATGGGTGAACATATTGGTAAGATACTAAGGAATATAGGCTTGGTATTTGGCATGACTTTTGTTGCTGCCTTGTTCAGTTATGCGACCCGCGTCATTGTCGCTAGGAAGCTTGGACCGGAACAATTTGGTTTATTCTCTGCCGTGCTAACTTTCATTCTCTTTTTCCTTTTCTTCCGTGATCTGGGGTTACAGTCCGCGCTGGTAAATTTCATCGCTAAATTTAAAGTTGAGAATAAGTATAATGAGATAAAAACAGCAATTGTTTCAGTTTTTGTTCTACAACTTTTAAGCTCTTCAATCATAGGTTTATTAATCATTATCTTTTCAGGATATCTCTCGGTATATTATTTTAAAGTTCCTGAATCAAAAGTAATTCTTTTAATCCTGGTCATTTATACCATGACTAGTTTCTTATTTATTACTACTAAAGGGATCTTCAATGGATTACAGAAAAATCTCCCTTACTCCTTAATGGAACCAGCGAAGAATTTTTTTATATTTTTAATGACGGTAATACTTTTGAGGTATAATCTTGGTATTCTTGCGGCAGCAATTCCCTATGCTTTAGTATGCATAGTTTTGTTTTTGATATTTCAGCCCTTCATCCAGGGAAAACTTTATTTCTTTAAACACAAAGTAGTACATTTTAAAGAGATGAGCCGCGATCTTCTGCTATTTGGGTTGCCGTTGATGGCCGCTGATATAGGTGGGAAGATCATTGCCTATACTGACACCATCATGCTGACCTATTTTAGTTCTTTATCCGAAGTGGGGATTTACAATGTTGTTCTTCCTACTTCCCTTTTCTTTATTCATGTCAGCAGGGCAATTTCAGCTATAGTTTTCCCCATCTCCACTGAACTTTCTTTTAAAAAAGATTTTAAAAATCTAGCTAAAGGCATTTCGCTTTTACATAAATACACCTTAGCGTTGATGATCCCTTTAATCTTTATTCTTTTTGCTTTTGCAAATCAATATTTGCTTATTTTCTTTGGGAAAGAATACGTTGTGGGAACGTTAGCTTTTCGTATTCTTTTAGTTGGTTCGATGTTTTTCATCATCGCTTCGGTGAATAATATCATCATTTCCAGCATGGGTGAAACAAAGACAGTAACCAAAATAATATTAATCTCGGCCTTATTGAATGTTATTTTGAATCTCTTCCTCATTCCTTTATTTGGCATCAATGGAGCGGCAATAGCAACCTCTTTGGCTTATTTACTAATCCTTATTCTTTCAACCCGTACGTTAATGAAATCCGTAGGCGTTCCATCACCTTATCTGCACTGGTTGAAGTTATGTCTGAGCGCCACCGTTTTTGTCATGGTTGTTTTTGATGTAACTAAGATACTTCAATATACTCTTTACCTAGAAATAGTTTTGTCATTATTCTTTGCTTCCACAATCTATCTCTTGTTGCTATATCTTTTTAATATAATTGATTTTATTGAACTTAAAAAAACATTTTTACAGATATTCAAAAAATGATCTGAACATGAAATTTTACCCACAAAAAAATAAGAGGAAATGGGAAGATTACCTAACTCCTCTTGAACATTTTAAGACAGTTTTCTCTGCCTTTGAAAAAAATGCAGTTGGCTATTGCCTCTTACGAAATTTTGAATTTCTTTTTGATACTAATTTCCCCTGGGAAGGATTAGATGCTGTTATTTGTGAAGATGATTTTGAAAAAGCAAACACTATCTTACTGCAGCATGGACTCGTAGAACGAAAACAGCAATTCTCTCTTAAACATCGGGCTTATTTCAAAATAGTAAACGGCATTAAGGTAAGCTTTGACATCCAGGTTGGCGGTGTGTATTGGAATGATATGAAATATCTTGGCGAAAGTATTATTGCCAACCGCATGAGAAAAGAATTCTTCTACGTTCCCTGCGCTAATGATTATTTCTTGATGCTGCTGGTCCATTCGATTCTTGGCAAACGATATTTCAAGCCTAAATATAAGAAGCAGATGTCCTTACTTTTAGAGCAAGGATTAATTGACGAGCACTTGATTATTAAAGATTTATCGGTACTTTTTACAAAAAAAAAGGCCAAAAAAGTTTTAGCTTTAGTAAAGTTGAAAGAATTCGAAAGAATCCCTATTTCTTCTTTACTATTCATTTTTGTATTTAAAAAATTCAAAAATGCGGCTACTTTGACTGCTCTTACAATGCGGTGGATCCGATGGAAACGTCCGCTGGTACCTTACCCTTTGATAAGTATCGTCGGCCCTGACGGGGCAGGTAAATCTACTTTAGTGCATTCTTTGCATGTTTATTTAAAGGAGAATAAGCGGAAACCGATGGTTGTCTACCTGGGCAGAGGAAGGGGAAATATTTTACCGTTTACAACATTAGGCAAAATATATAAAAGTGCGGAAAAGAAACTGGATACGCAGATTTCTTCTAATTCAACTTTTACTGGTTCATCTCCTATTTATTTTAGGCGTTCTTTTCTCTATACCCTATCTTCGTTATTGTTTTTTTCAGATTTATTTCTTCGTTATTGGCTGGTGGTTTTTCCCTTACGGATGGGCAAGAGGATAGTGATTACAGACCGTTACTGCACTGACATCATACTGATGAAACACGTTCCTTTTCTTTGGAAAAGATACCTTTATTCTCTTTTCCCTAAACCAACTATCTCGGTTTTGTTATATAATACCCCAGAAATTCTTCATCAAAGACGTCCACTGGAAAATATTTTGGAGTTAAGACGACAAATGGAAATTTTTAATAAGCTGGATTATGATCTGCTGGTGGAAACCAGAAACTTTGAAGAAGATAGGCAGAAAGTTCTGGATTTTGTGATGACGAAGTTGCTAGTTGATTGGTATTAGATTACTTCACTCCTAAGTGGTTAGGAAATTTCACCTGCTTTGATGTATTTCTTACCCATTAGGAATGATTTGTGGATAATCGAAAAATGGCAGTGTCCTAGTTAAGAAACCACTTAATTTCAGTACAGAAAATCAACAGTTTTTGATTTTCTTGTAAGGAACGACCCCTTCCGCAATCAATGTTATGCTGATTCTATCGTTCGTATTAAGGCGATGACCCTTATTTCTCAGCGAAATAATTTCCGGACACTACACGATAGCTAACGCTATCGCAAAGTTTAATTATCTGAAGAAATCTCAGCTTATACAATACAAGGTTCTAGTTGACTATCTTCCTTAGATACCCAAAACGCTTTGTAAAATGTACAAAAGGGGGAGGTTGATTCTGTCCGAGTTCATCACGCCAAAAATCTTGATTAGAAAACAGTTTTCGCACTATAGGGATGTGGGCATCTTGTGAAAAGAAAAAACCTTTATGAACAAGGTTTGGCCACATATTTTTCAAACAGATTTTAGTAGATGATTCTAAATCGACATCGCAAAACACAGTTATAACCTCTTCTTTGAAAGAAGGCATTGTTTTATCAAACCAACCCTTCACAAAATAACATATCTCCATTTCACCAAACTTCTCTACACTATTTCTTACTTCATCTAAACTACCAGAGAAATCACCTTTGTTAAATGGGCAAATCCCTCCCAAAGCAGTATGCGCTACCGGTTCATTATTTTCAGGCAAACCTTCAAAAGAATCAAAAACATTTAATTTTCTGTTGCACATCTTTGCAATGATACTTAATTTTGCTGTTCCACCGCCTTTAAATGCTCCTGCCTCGATAATATGACCTTTAACGGAAGGAAATTTAAGTATTTCGAATGCAGGAATTAAATACTCTTCAAATGAATGAGCACAGTTAAGATGTTTATCAATCTTAAAGAAGCGCCGCAAAAGAGTTAATCGTTCAGTAAATGAAATGGGTATTTTCCTTGAAAATAAAAATTCTAGGATGATTGTTAAGGTCAGAACCGGTCTTGGAGAACATAACAATTTAACGACTGTATTTTTAAAAAGATGTTTTTTAATCTTGGCTGGTATGAACTTTGCTACAACTGCTCTCATATTGCTACTTATTTTATAACCCCTTAATAAAAGTTTGTATACTTAAAATCTGCTTTTTCCACCAGTGTCCTGAGAAGCGAAGCTTCTGGGATGCCAATAAAGTAGTTTCTTTATTGTGCATGTTCACTGGTGGTTAATTGGTGATTTCACCTCGATTGGAAAAAGCAGGGTCGGAAATTCGACCGAGCGAAGCGA
>CAYHVV010000007.1:0-22871 GCA_964360115.1 uncultured Methanosarcinales archaeon
GAAAAGTACTAAAAAATCAAGAATCACTCAGAAATTGGACTGTGCCGCTATTCAGAAACCTTTATAAATCCAAAATGAAACATTCTACCCGAAAAGAGGACTCTTTATAATGACCATAATCAATAGGATTGCTATCCACGGATTTAAGAGCTTTGCTCATAAAACTGAAGTCCCTTTGGATGGAAAATACAACTGTATTCTCGGTCCAAATGGTTCCGGAAAGTCTAATGTAGGAGATGCGCTTTGCTTCGTTTTAGGAAGACTGTCAGCGAAATCCATGCGTGCAGAAAAGGCATCCAATCTTATTTTTAATGGTGGCAAGGACAAAAAGCCGGCTACTTCTGCTTATGTGGAAATTGCTTTTGATAATAAGGATAAAATATTTCCAATTGATGCTAAAGAAATTGTAATAAATAGGTCTATAACTAAAGATAGCAGCAGCGTCTATCGTATCAATGGGCAAAAGAAAACTAGGACCGAAGTCTTAGATCTTTTAGCTACGGCTAAAATCAATCCGGAAGGATACAATATAATTCTGCAAGGTGATATTACTAGATTTGTAGATTTGCCGACTATGGAACGGCGTAAGATAATAGAAGAGATCAGCGACGTTTCTGTCTACGAAGAAAAAAAACATAAAGCTCTCTTAGAACTGCAGAAAGTTGAAGAAAAACTAAACAATGCCGATATCATTCTTGCCGAAAGAAAAACTTATCTTAAAGAGTTAAAAAAGGATCGCGATCAGGCTCTTAAATTTAAGGGATTAAAAGATCAGATTGATTCCAATAAAGCTTCTTATATTCATATGCAGATGAAAGAGCGTGAAGCAGTGAAAGGTACGCATGATGCAGAAATTTCTAAGCAGCAGGAAAAAATCAAAGCGTTGGAAGAAAAAATAACTTCTTTAAGAAAAAAAGCAGACGAGCATAAAGCTGAAATAAACAATATCAATAAAGAAATTGAACAAAAAGGAGAGAAAGAACAACTGAAAGTACATCGGCAAATTGAAGATCTTAAAGTTTCTCTGGCGGAAGAAAAAACCAGAGTCTCTACCTTGAAGGACGAAATCAATAAGATCAAGCAAAGGAAAGACCAATTTGCAGTTGAGATGGACGAGCTGGAGGAAAAGGCTTCCGTACAGGACAAGCAGCAGCAAACTCTTCAGCAAAACATCACTATCAAGCAGAAAGAATTGCAGGAATTAGAAAAAAATATTGTTCAATTCAAAAAGAAAAACAAGATTGAATCTTCGCAGGAATTAGAACAGGAAATGGAGCAGAAAGATGTTCTGATTGAGCAAAAGCAGGAAGAAGTGCAACTAGTTCGGCAGAAGCAGCAAGATTTATTGCGGGAGAAAGACCAAGTTGAATATCAGTTAGGAAGTTTAGATGAACGCATTGCCAAAGTTAAAGAAGTAGAGAAAGAAAATAAACAACAAATAAATGTCTTGCAGAATAATAAAAATGATTTCAAGTCTGCGACTTTAAAATTAAATAAATGTTTGGAACAAGATAGCGGTTATGCTTCTCAGTTGGGAAATGCCCGAAGAAAATTAGTGGAAGTGCAGGAAAAGCAAGCGCAATTGAATGCAAAAACACTTACTTATCAGGCTAATTTAGCTACTGATTTAGCAGTACGCAGTATCCTAGAAAATAAGAAAAAATTCAAAGGCGTGCATGGAACAGTAGTTGAGCTTGGACAAGTCAACAAGAAATATGCTCAGGCATTAGAAGCTTCTGCCGGCGCGAGAATGAATCATGTGGTTGTTGAAGATGATGGAACGGCTGCTGAATGTATTAGTTATCTAAAAGAAAATAAGCTGGGTTCTGCTTCTTTTATTCCCCTTAATAAAATCAGGTACAATGAGATTAGTGCAGAAGATCAGAAACAATTGAAAAAAGCAGGAGTACACGATTTTGCCTTAAATTTAGTTACTTTCAAACCACAATATAAGAAAGCCTTTTCTTATGTCTTCGGAAAAACTTTAGTAGTAGAAAATCTTGATTCTGCCCGTAAAATTGGTGTCGGGTCCATCCGCATGGCTACTTTGGACGGAAGTTTAGCTGAAGAAAGCGGAGTGATGCGTGGCGGATTTTCCGCTAGGAAAGCATCTTTGGGCTTTAAAGAAAAAGATTCCTTAGAAGAATTAGAAAGAGTAGAAAAAGAATTGGCAGAATGGCAGGGCGTCATCGCTAATGTCGAACAAAAGCGCGATGCTAATCTTCAGGAAATAACTTTATTGCGTACCAATAGAGCAGAATTGGAAGCAGAAGTGATTAAATTAGAAAAATCCTTGCATCTTGACACTCATGATTTAGAAGCATCCCACGAATTAAAAAAAGAATTACAAGTCAGACTTAAAGATGTGGACGCATCCTTAGCAGGGGTACAGAAAGATATCATGGCTTTAAACAAGGACTTGGCAGATTTGAAATCGCGTAAGCAGACTTTGCGATTAGAAGTTAACCAATTACGTGATCCACGATTATTAGCGCAATTAAGTGCATTTGAAGACTCACGCCAGAAATGCCGGGAAGATACCTTGCGCATGGAAAGCGATTTAAAGAATCTATTGAGCAGGATGGAACAGCTTCTTGCTCCCGAGAAAGAAAAGATAAAAGAGATTTCCAAGCAGCACGATAAGGAAGAACAGAAATTTACGGCAGAGATTGCCAAGCTTACTGCCAGTATACAGGGTAAGGAAAAAGAATTAGAAGTAAAAGAAAAAGAAAGCAGAGAGTTTTATTCTTCTTATAAGGGATTGTTTGCAACACGGGAAAAATTAAGTGCTGATGCGAGCAAAGCAGAAAATGAAATAGAAAGTTTGCGTGAAAAAACTCGTGATTGCGAACGCGATGTTAACTTAATTTCATTGAAGAATGCAGAAGTAAAAGCAAAGCTGGCCGGTTTAGAGGAAGAATTTTCTAAGTACAAAGGGGCACAGATACTGGAAAACAAATCCGTAGAAGAATTGAAGCAGGAAATCAGCAAGTTTGAAGTGATGCTCAGTCAAATGTCCGCAGTGAACATGAAAGCACTGGAAGTGTACGAACAGGTGGAACTGGAATTTAATAAATTAGTAGAGAAAAAGGAAGAATTAGGGAAAGAAAAAACCGATGTCTTATCCTTGATGAATGAAATTGAGACTAAGAAGAAAGAACATTTCATGAGAACTTTTGAAAAAGCTAATGATCACTTCCAAAAAATATTCAGCACTCTCTTTACTAAAGGAAAGGCCTATCTAGAATTAGAAAATGCTGAAAATCCATTTGAAGGCGGACTGAATATCAAAGTAAAGCTTACTGGAAACAGATTTATGGACATAAAATCTTTATCTGGTGGAGAGAAAACCCTTACCGCATTATCATTTATCTTTGCGATTCAGGAATATCAGCCTGCATCTTTCTACATCTTGGACGAAATTGATGCCGCACTGGACAAGCAGAATTCTGAAATATTAGCTAAATTGATCCGGAGCTATGCCGACCGGGCGCAGTATATTGTCATTTCTCATAACGATTCAATTATTTCAGAAGCGGACACCTTGTTTGGAGTCAGCATGAAAGATGGAGTAAGTAAAATTACCAGTCTGAAGATCTAGGTGCCAATAAATTATAAGATGTTAATACTTGATAAGATTTTAATCAACTGATAAGACAAAGATAATATAAGATAAAAATAAATTATAATAAGATAACCTTAATTATAATAAGATAAAATAAATTTAAAGATGCTTCTTCGCTTCTTCCATCAAGGGTAAAATCGCTTCTAATTCACTTTTAAGCAATCTTCCTAATTTTGCAAAAGAATAATCTCCATCTGCACTTTTGGTTTCTCTGCTCAGCTGTAATTTAGGGGTTCCGTTATTATACGCGAATATTGCTACTGTAATTCTGGAACGTTCAAAGTCCACTGTTTTAGAAAACAATTCTTTATCTAAATTTTTATCAAATCCTGCCATTTTAGCCTCCATGATGAGCGACTTAAAATGTAGGTCAAGAAAATGCAAATTCTCTATGCCTACCATTTTTTGTCTAATAAATTAAAAAGCAGTTTTATTATAAAGGTATCGTTGTCAATTGATGTTTTTGGTGGTGGTTAGTATATTATTTCTGTGCTTTATTTTATCCCAAGCAGTCTCCTATACCATGGTTTCTTTTCTGGTATTAATGTGTCTTCCAATCTTGAACTTGGTGTTAAACTAGATTCGGCATATGGACGTGGCAATTCTGGGGTTGTTCCGACAAAACGGGCATATTTATTATCCAGATTACCATAACCAATAACCCGAGAATTAAGATAAATGCTGAAAACAACTAAAGATAACATGGTTGGTGAAGTGCGCTTGTCCTCGTCAAACCATAACCGCAAAAAGGTATCTCCGTTGGATGCTTTACTTACCAGGTCAATATAATCATCTAAATTTTTTCTTCGTGCAAGACCGGGAAAAGAATCAGTACCCTCCCATATATCTCCAACAACATTATTTTCCGGTTGCCAGAACCCGTTTCTTTTTACGAAACCTTTCTTATCGGTTTGTTCTACTTCGTCTGCGCTCAAGTACAACACTTCATCGCCGCGCAGATTTTCCCATTGAGCGGCAGATAACACTCTCGCACGATTATTAAACTTGGTATGCGGGTTAATGTCACGCAAAAGTTTTGCATCTAATACTATTTTAGCATTATTTTTTTCATCGTAGGCTATTGCATCACTTGTAAATACATAATTGCATCTCCAGGTATTAACCACATCAGCCGGAGCCGATTCACGTCTGTCGATAAGTCCTGCTACGGATATGGGATCATAACCTTCTGCAATAAGACGGGGCATTTCTTTCTTAGGGCGACCAAAGAATTCTTGGTATAATCCTTCCGGTTCATCTTTTCCAGTAAATTGAAAGTTCATTTTTGATCTGAATGTTATCTCTATTATTACCCTTTATTATTATAACATTATTACCTAACTCAAACATCTAAATTCACAACATCCTTAGCATGTTTCTCAATAAACTCTCTTCTAGGTTCAACTTCATCACCCATAAGAATAGTAAATGTTTGGTCAGCAATAATTGCATCTTCTGCAGTAACTTGTTTCAATTTACGCACTGTAGGATCCATAGTGGTTTCCCATAACTGTTGTGGATTCATTTCTCCCAGACCTTTGTAGCGCTGAATCCCTACACCTTCACCAATCTCGGTTACCAATTTATCTTTTTCGGCATCAGTGTAAACATATTCAACACGTTTTCCTTTCTGCAGTCGGTATAACGGGGGCATGGCAATGTAAACGTGTCCTTTTTCTACCAAAGAAGTCATGTGGCGGTAAAAGAAGGTTAGCAATAAAGTCATGATGTGTGATCCATCTACGTCAGCATCAGTCATGATGACTACTTTATCATAGCGTAATTTAGCAACGTCAAATTCTTCTCCCACTCCTGTTCCTAAAGCAATGATCATGGCGATAATCTCTTTATTTTCCATAATCTTGTGCAGTCGTGCTTTTTCTACATTGAGTATTTTTCCGCGTAAGGGGAGGATGGCTTGGAATTCACGGTTGCGACCTTGCTTGGCGCTATTGTGAACGAAGACGCCGGAAGCTAAAGCAAAATTATGCGTGTGGGGCACTTCGATGTCGTAAACATCTATCTTTTGTTCAAGTTTTATGATCTCTTTTATTTTATGATTGAAATTCTCCACTGCTGCAACTGCCTCCTCAGGATCATTCCAGAAAAATCGTTGAGTAAAAGTGTTAAACTTCAATAAGTTTTTATTCTTACTTGACTTTCTAAGTTTGGTATATGTGTTTAGATTGATTTCTCCACAATCATCGTAAACCTTACGCAGGACTTTCAAGGTTTCCATAAAGTAAGTATGATCGTATGCTTCTTTTCTTTTCGTTCTGAATTCAGGAGTCCATTGTTGTTTGGTTTTTTCACTTCTCCACTCTTTTAATTCTTCATTTTCCCATTGTTTTTTAGCTAATTTTGATAATAAAATCTTTTTTTCACGATTATCTTTAAAATAGTTCTTCACTAATTCTGATTGTTCTTTACGATTCTCCTCCTTGCTCCAAAATTCTTGTTGCATTTGGTTAAGAAGTTTATTATTATTTTCACGATATTCTTCATTTTGGTGATAAAATTTCAAAAATTTATTTTTCATGAATTCCTTGTATTCTGGGCTTTCCCATTGCTTCTTTGCTTGTTCGCTGAGAATTATTCTAGTTTGAGGTTCTTTCATCCTCTTGCTCATCATTTGCTTGAATTCTGTTGTCTGCTTCAATGCTCGGCATTTTTCTTTGACTTTATCTGTATGTAATGTTTTGCCTATGTGTTCTCTATGCAAATCTAAGTGTTCTTTATCTGTTAACCTTACAATATTAGCAGGATTATTATTCAATTTATTGAAATCGGCATGGTGCCGGTGCGCTTTAGAGCTCCCTGAATAAATATTGTTTTTAATATTCCATTCATCTGCGAGGAGGTGACTAAATATCCAGCGATGCTCAGCAGGATCGTACACCCTTTCATATCCTTCAATGGTAATCATTTTTTCTTTTTTGGATAGTTGTCTTCGTAATGGCATTAATGAATCAGTTATTACAAGGTCTTCTGCTTTTTTATATGTTCCATCTCTTAACATAAACAAATGATCAAGAGTACACACTATTTCTTCTCCATTATCGAGAACAATTTTAATCACTTCAGCATTTTTCTTAGTGATCCTTGGATGCATAATCTCTTCAATCCCTATTTTTCCATTACTTTTAATAGTGTAACAAAAATTTCTTTTTCCTTGGTTATATTCTTCAACTAGCTCTTTGAAAGTAAGATTTCTACTATCGGGGAGTGCAACTCTAGTATCCCCTGAAAAACACCCGCCAGCTGAATCTCCCTCAACAATAAAAATTTCACATTTAGTAGAATCTCTACTGCTGCAATCAGCAAGTTTTCCCGGTAATCCTGCGCCGTCGAGAGCGCCTTTTCTTCGGGTTAATTCTCGTGCTTTACGAGCAGCTTCTCTGGCTCTAGCTGCGTCAATACATTTCCCAATAATCGTTTTTACGGAAGTTGGATTCTCTTCAAAATAAGTGGTAAGCTCATCATTCACAACAGAGCTGACTACACCATATACATCACTGTTTCCTAGCTTGGTTTTAGTCTGTCCTTCAAATAATGGTTCGGGAACTTTGATTGATATGACTGCGGTAAGCCCTTCTTTCAGGTCATCTCCAGTAAGCTTAATTTCCTTGCCGTTCAACATTTTTTTAGCAAAATTGTTTAACACTCTGGTAAGGGATGTCTTAAACCCAGAGAGATGCGTGCCTCCTTCGATAGTATTGATATTATTGACGAAGGAAAAGACGTTTTCCTGATAACTTGCATTATAACGCATAGAAATTTCTACAACAATGTTGTCCTTGCTTTTTTCAAAATAAATGACCGAGTGAAGTGGTTGCTTGTTTTGATCCACGTACTCGACAAACTGCTTAATGCCCCCTTCGTACTTGAAAAAATCATGTTTGTCTTGCTCACGCTCATCAATCAGTTCTATTTCTATGCCTTTATTGAGGAAAGCTAATTCTCTAAGACGTTTAGCTAGAATATCATAATGGTATTCAATCTCGGGAAAGATTTGCTCATCTGGCTTGAAGTGGATAATGGTTCCCGTTTCAGTTGTATCACCAATAACCCTGACTTCATTAAGTGGGTTTCCTTGTGAATATTGCTGGTAGTGAACTTTTCCATCCCGTTTTACTTGAACTTCTAAAACAATAGATAACGCGTTGACCACACTTAATCCTACTCCATGCAGGCCGCCAGATACTTTATATGATTCTTTATCAAACTTTCCTCCAGCATGAAGCTTAGTCAGTGCTACTTGTAAGGCAGTCATATTATACTTAGGGTGGACATCAACTGGGATGCCTCTCCCATTATCAAAGACAGTGATAGAATTATCGGTGTGAACAATGACTTTAATTTTGGTACAGTACCCTGCCAAGGCTTCGTCAATAGAGTTATCCACTATCTCCCAGACCAAGTGATGTAACCCGCGGATGCTGGTATCTCCAATATACATCCCTGGTCGTTTTCGAACTGCTTCGAGACCTTCCAGTACCTGGATTTGCGCTGCTCCGTACTCTTTTTTAGGGGCAGGAGTACCAGTTGCAGGAGCGTTTTTTGAGTCCGGTTTAGTGTCTGGTGCAGGTTCCATTTTTGTAGTTTAAGGAAATTAGCTTTATCGACGATAAATCCTAGAAATAATGGGTCTTTTTTGCTTTATAAAACTTGTGGTGATTTAGTGGTTATTTGAGATAGTAACCGTTATCGAAAAGTTCGCGATTGATTTTTATGGTTCCGGGCCTAAATCACTCCTTAGCGTTCTATCACCCAAAACTTTAAATAGTACACGTACGTACACGTATGTTTATGGCCACAAAAACATTGACTATCACAGAAGACGCATACGAACGGCTACTGAAAGCAAAGGAAAAAAATGAAAGTTTTAGTGAAGCTATTGTAAAACATTTTCCTAAACGCCACTTACTAGAATTAGCAGGTTTGTTGACTCCTAAGGAAGCTGAGACGTTAAGGATGCACGTAAGGGCAAGGCGGAAGGCCTCACGTAATCGTCTTGATAAAATAGCGCAGAGGCTGCAATGATTGTGGACACTTCTTTTGTTATTGATCTCATGGATGGTGTTCCTGAAGCAGTGGAAAAAGCAAAACAACTGTGGAAAGAGAAGGAAAATCTTTTTGTTACCACGCTTACTGTCTATGAACTCTGGAGCGGCATAACTCAAAGCCAAAAACCTGAGCATGAAAAAAGAAAAGTCTTAGAAGTTCTTGACTCCCAGCTGATCATGGAACTGGATGAGGAGAGTGCTAAAGAAGGGGGAAGAATAGATGGTGTTTTAGTGCGCGAAGGGTTACGGATAGACCCAGAAGACTGCATGATTGCCGGAATTGCAAAACATCATCAAGAAACGGTTCTCACTCGGAATGTAAAACATTTTGAAAGAATTAAAGGACTGTCGGTGGAATCTTATTAAACTTCATCTGCCCGCCAATGCGGATTTACTTCCATATTACTATAACTATCTTTTCGCAGGAATCCTTCCCAAGCAATCATGGCTCCTTGATCTCCAGCTAAATCCATGGGCACTTTGTAGAATTTAGCTCCGCGTTCTTTGCACATTAATTTTAGCATTTCACAAAAACGTTTATTTGCGCCGACTCCGCCGACGAGTAATAACTCCTTTTTTCCGCTATGCGCAAGAGCACGTTCAGCTACTTCTGCACACATGGCAAAAGCAGTTTCCTGCAGGGAGAAGCAGAGATCTTCTTTAGTGGCTTGTTTTCGCTCAAATAATTGCTGTACTTTTGTCAATAATCCAGAGAAGGATACATCAATTCCTTTAACGGTGTAAGGCAATTCAATGTATTTTCCTTTCTTGGCTAATTCTTCAATTTTAGGTCCGGCAGGAAATCCTAATTCTAAGATTCTGCCAAATTTATCTAACATATTTCCCAAGCCGATGTCTAAGGTTTCGCCCATGACATGATATTTCCCTGATTCTTGGAAAATCACTTGAGTATTAACTCCGGATACATACAGATACACTGGATCTTTTAACTTGTTCCAGAGCTTGCCGATGCTGAGGTGGGCACAGCAATGATTTACGCCAACCCATTTTTTGTCATGTTTCTCTGCCCATTCTTTGACGATATTGTAACCTTTCCATAGAGCAGGATCTAATCCGGGACCGGCTGAGTAGGCAATAAGATCAACATCTTTCCATTCTACTTCTGCTGCTTCAAAAGCTTCTTTGAGAATCTTCTCAGCAACCTTTTCGTGATGATCGGCAATTTCATGGGGAATCATGCCTACATCTTTAGAAGTATAACTGTCTTTGACATTAGCAAGTATTTTGCCTTTATCTGTAACTATTCCTATCCCGAAGGTATGGGCAGTGCTTTCTACGCCGAGGATGATCATTCAAGATAAAACAACAGTATTATTTAAAAAATATACCCCAAAATAGACATTAGAATGTCATTTACAATAACACACCAAAATGGAAACGCCAGAGCTGGAATACTAAAAACAGCGCACGGCTCTATTGAAACACCGTTCTTTATGCCCGCTGCGACCAAGGCTACTGGGAAGTATATCACTACAGATGATTATCGTGAAGCAGGTGTAAAAGGTCTTATATCTAATGCCTTAATCCTCAGTTTCAAGCCAGGAATAGAAACGGTCAAACAATTATCGGGCTTACATTCGTTTATGAATTTTAAAGGGGTTATCTTTACTGATTGCGGCGGTTTTCAAATGTGCCGTAATATTTTTCAGACGAAAAGCAAGAAAGGGCTGCATTTTAGAAATCCTTTTAACAACAGCCCCGTGGTAATTACTCCGCAAAAAATAATGAATATTGAACTAACTCTTGGCAGCGATGTAGCGATGATGTTGGATGATATGTCTGGTTACGGGGTAAGTAAAGAGGAAGCGAGAATCGCTATGGAAAATACTCATCGCTGGGGAAAGGAATCATTACACTGGCATCAGAAATTGAAAGGTGATTCTCAGCATCCAAAACAATTATTGTTTGGAATCGTGCAAGGTAACTTTTATCCTGAATTGAGAGAAGAGTCGGCTAAATACATTAACTCCCTCGATTTTGATGGTATCGCTATCGGCGGAGTAGCTATCGGCGAGCCGAAAGAAGACATGTATTCTGCCGTTGATGCGGCTCTCCCTTTCATTTCCTTGCATAAGCCGCGTTATGTCATGGGCGTGGGAAGTCCTGAAGAATTACTTGAATTAATTAGCAGAGGCATCGATTGTTTTGATTCTGTATATCCCACCCAAAATGCTCGCCATGGTACTTTATTTACCTCTAATGGGAAGATAAGCATTGGCGGGTTAAAATATCAACACGATATTAATCCTATTGATAATAATTGTAAGTGTCACACTTGCCAAACTTACACCAAAGCATACCTTCATCACCTTACCAAAATCAAAGAACCTATTGCTAAAAGACTGATGAGCATACACAATCTTCACTTTGTACTTCAATTGGTTGAGGGAGCAAAAGAGAGTATCAAGAAAGGAACATTTACGTCGTTTAAAGAAGATTTTTTGAGTAAGTGGAAGAGTAATAAGAGAGAAGATTAATCTTTAAAGAAGGAAAATTAATTTTGTCATATGTTTAAAAGACTTCGAAATAAAATAAACAAAGTATCAAAATTTACTAATAATAAAATTAAAATTTACTTACTGCTTGCTGCCTGACGTTCTAAATCTCGCTTTTTGGCGATAGCGTTACTTCTTCCGCTAGATTGTGCGGCACTAACAATTTCATCAGCTAGAGCATCATCAATCTTGGTTTTCTTGTTGAAAGTTTTTACGTATGCTCCCTGAGTCATATTGCGTAAAGCTAAATCAACTCTTCGCTGCGGAGCAACGTCTACTGCTTTAGGGTACCTTGCTCCACCGTATTCTATGGCGATAACTTCTTCCCTAGGAGCAGCATTTTCAACTGCGCGTACTAGAATTGCAAGAGGATTCTGTTTTAATTTTGCTTCTGCTTTGGCCAGAGCGTTTTTGACCGTGTTTAAAGCTTTTATTTTCTTTCCAGTATTGTGTCCGGAGCTCATAAAATGCTTTTTTCCTTTGTGGCCGGTCTGCATCAATTTGCTGGCTAATCTTTCAACAATGAATGTGTTAGACTTGTGGAATCTGTTTCCTGCATATCTTGCTCCAGTCTTAGGAGCAATTTTTGGGTCAAGAGTCAAGTAAGGAACAAGCCCTTTATCTACTACAGTGACGCCTTCTGCAGTCCATTTATTGAAAAATTTGATAGTTACCATTTTTATTTCCAAGCACGAAAAGGATCTTCCTTTTTTATTCTTTGATATTCTTGCTCAAGAATATTTTCAAATAATCTTTGTCGTTGTTCGTTAAAACCATTATTAACTGAATCATGAACGTACTCCATTCTAGGCATTTCAGATTGACGAGTGGAAATAAAATGATTTCGCACGACTTCTGCAGCTACATTTCTAAATGGATGAACTATGCTAAATGAAGTATCAAATTCAGAATCTTCTGAATTAAATGCCTTGGCTTTTGCATTTGGGTCGTAAAGTCTTTCATACTTTAAACTAGGTGCATCAACACAAACTGCATAAAGAAGTTTGTGTCCTTCTTGTAATCTTTCTTTGATTGATAATTTATAAGTTTCCATTTTCAGTTTTACCTTCTTGCTTTCTCTAATTTGCCTCTCAATAAGGCGTCTAAGCTTTGATCGTTAACTTTGATAACTTGCCATCTGATACAGGGCAGGTCTCCTTTGGAACGGCCCATTTTTCCGCCGATACATTCAATGATTACTTCGTCATGTTCGTTGATAAGCTTTTGCGCTCCGTCGCCAGGCATAAATGCGGTAATCTGCTTTCCGTTCTTGACCAGCTGAACTCTGGCGCATTTTCTCATGGCTGAGTTTGGCTGCTTTGCTTCTACTTGGATTTTTTCCAGAACAATAGCTTTTGCTTGAGAAGAACCTTTTAATGGGTCTACTTTCTTTTTTCTCTTGGTTCGATTGACTAGCTTGAACTGATTTCTTCTTTTCTGCAGTTTCTTTGCCGCAGCCAATCCGTTTGATTTTTTCCCCATTTTTATATAACTTTGATTTCGTGTTGAAAGAACCGCTTCACGGCCCTATCAATGAGCTTTAAGTTCCTCCCCTGCCTACCGATTAATAAACTTTTTGCTTTTTTATTAGTCTCTTTGATTATGATAACATTCTGTTCTTCCGTTATCGACTGCACGTGAAGAGGATAAATGATGTTTTTGACGAACTCAACTACGTTATCATTATACTCGATAATTCTAATTTTTCGTTGCAATTCTTGTTGCAATCGTTTGATGTTGCTTGCTCCTTTTCCGATTGCTTTTCCAATTTCGCCAGGAGCGACGACGAAAAAGATGCTGCCTTCTTCGTCAGTAAAGCAATCCTTTACTTTAGCTTTGGTTATCCTCTCCATAAGAGAAGATAAACCCATCAGTTCTTGATTAAGGATTACTCGTGTCAATTTTTACTCTGTGGTGGCTAGCACGGTGATAAAGAAATTTTTCTTACAGAACATACCTAACTCTTCATTGTTAAGTGTTAGCTCTATTACCGGAACTTTTACCAATTGAGCAAAATTAACCACATCTTCTTTAATCGCTTTTGGGCAGTTGCTAGCTAGGAATACTTTAGCCAAACTCTTTTCCCGCAAATGTTTTAAGACTCGGTCTTTACCAATAATGGTTTTGCCATCCTGAAGTTTTGCTTTCAGGTCTTTCATATCTTTTTCAAGGTTTTCTGTAGCCATGATTGTCATCCCTCTTTATGATTTCATTTCATCTTTGTCACTAAACCAGGCAATCCGGTTCCCAGAGGAACGGGCTGGTTAATCATGACGTTTTCTACGACGGAAGTTAAGTGATCAACTTCTCCTTCCAATGCAGCGTTAATCAAATGTTTGATGGGTGTTTCGAATGATGCTCGCGCCAAGACGCTAGCTTTTTCTTTTACTACGCCATATCTAGTTACCCCTTTAACTACACCATTTGCACACATGATATCAGCTACGAGCATGATATGGCGTACATCTATGTTAAGGCCCTGTGCTTCAATTACTTTGAATACTTCTCTGATAATTGCTTCACGACCGGCTTCTATCCCCAAAATTTCGTAGACTTCATAAATGTCGTTGCTCGTGGTTCTGCAACCATCTACTTCTGGGAGATTCAATACTTCTTTCAGGTTTGTTCCTGAAGTAAGCACTATATATTCTTCTCCTCGTTTAACTGGAAGCACTTGTTTTATGTTTTTTATTCCGGTAATCTTAAGCTCTTTGACTTTTTCTTTGAGATTGTAAAGATCCTTTAGCTCCGGTGTTTTTCCAGTTTTAGCAAGGATTATTTCGTCATCGTTGCTTTCGACGCTGAATCCTTTTACTTTAGCCTTAATAATTTTAGCTAAATCTTTTACGGATAAATCGTAATCTGCTAATATTGATTTGTTGATGGTAACTTTTAGCACTTGTTCAAAAATATTCAGTGAATATTCAGATGCTAGTTCGCCAAAGGTAGTTTCTTTTATTTTTGCCGCGAATTTTTTCAGGCGTTCAATATCACTATTATATGGTTCATTCAGAAAGATTTCCATCATCGGAGTTTTAATATCTTTTCGAGCATCAAAGATTTCAATAATACGGGGAAGACCAGTAGTAACGTTCATCTCTGAAACCCCTGCAAAGTGGAATGTGTTCAGAGTCATCTGCGTACCTGGTTCACCGATACTTTGTGCGCTTACTAATCCGACACATTCTCCCGGATTTACTTTTGCGGTTTCATGTGCAGTAACAAGAGTATCCATCACTTTAGTAAGGTCTGCTTTTGTGGTCGAAGCAGAAAGATGTTCTTTAACTTCTTTAATTACGGTAGAGGAAAGTCTATCTGCGTATTCTTCAATGGACTTTTCATGGTCGGTTTTCATTTTAGTTCTCTCCACCGGTAATTTGTTGAATGATTTCTTTAACGTCAATGACACCGTTCTTAGTTTTGGAAACGTCTAAACCGTCTTCTCCGTAGGAAAACTGAACTACTCTTCCACTGGCGTCACGAACTGAACCATCATAAGCTACTTTAAGGTCTTGCATGGCGTTAGATAATCTTCTATAAAGGTATCCTGATTTAGGTGTTCTTAGAGCAGTATCCATCAGTGCGTCTCTTCCTGTCATTGCTCCAAAGAAAAATTCGCTGGGAGTCAATCCGCTTTTGAAATTATTTCTAATAAATCCGCGAGCTTTTGGACTTAAATCTTTGGTCTTGAAGTATGAAAGGGTTCTTCCTTTGTATCCAGATTCAATCCGTTTTCCACGTAAAGCTTGCTGACCTACAATGGCTGTCATCTGAGCGATGTTCAGCGGGTTTCCTCGTGATCCGCATTTTGCCATAGTTAGAGCAGAACTGTCTTTAGCTTGACGAATAGCGATATCTCCGCTTTTGTTTCTTGCTCGGTTAAGAGCTTCCAAAATGCGTAGTTCCAGCGTTTCAGCAACGGTTCTTCCTGGCAGTGCTTGTAATTTTCCTGCATAAAATTCATCAATAAGTTTCATGGCTTCTTCTTCTGCTTTCTTAATAGCGTTGTTGATTTCTGTTTTGGTTTCTTCCAATAGTTCAAGGTCGCCTACACCAATAGAAAATCCTCGTCTGGTAAGTACGGCAATTCCTAATTTAGAAATTTTACCCAATAAGTCAGCAGTGAAAGCAGGCCCGTATTTTTCGTAAACGTTACGCAACATCAATCCACTTTCTTGTCCTAAATTGGATTTATCCATTACGCCGTTCTTTAGTACGCCGTTCACAATCTTAACTTGGTTTCCGGCCTTATCTTCGCCAAGGAAATTAAAATCCCGTGGAAGAAGCACTGAAAAGACTTCTTTTCCGTCAATCTTTTCTTTGTTAGGTAAAGAGGAAAAATCTTCTACACCACAATTGTATAATAAATCAACTGCTTCGTTTCTAGTAAGCACTAATTCTTTTGTCAACAAATAGTTTCCAGTAATTGCATCGTGAATACATCCAACTACACTTAATCCGTAACGCGGACTGATAATTTGCGTCTGTACCAGCATCAAAATTAAAGCTTCTGCTCTTGCTTCTTCGTTTTGAGTAATATGGAAGTTCATCTCGTCTCCGTCGAAATCAGCGTTGTAAGGGTTACATACGGCTGGGTTGAGGCGGAAAGTATTGCCAGGTAATACTTTTACTAAATGGCACATCATACTCATTCTGTGTAGAGAAGGTTGCCTGTTGAACAGGGAAACATCTCCATCAATTAAATGTCTTTCAACAATAAATCCGTCTTCTAATTCTTCCAAAATTTCTTCTTTGGTTTCATCAGTAATAGTTTTACGTCTGCCATTTGGTTTGATGACATAATTAGCACCGGGATATTTTTTTGGACCATTTTCTACAAGTTTTTTCAAGTATTCTTTGTTCCAGTCGGAAACTCTTTCAGGAATAGTAAGCTGCATAGCAATACTTAATGGTACTCCTACTTCATTAAGACCAATTAATGGATCAGGGCTGATAACCGTACGTGCAGAAAAGTCAGTTCTTTTACCCGCAAGGTTATGTCTGATACGTCCTTCTTTACTTTTAATCCTTTCTGATAAGGTCTTCAGTGGTTGTCCGCCTCTGTGTCGAGCAGGCGGCAATTGTGCTACCTCATTATCAAAGAAAGTTGTAACGTGATATTGCAGCAAGTCCCAGAGATCTTCAATAATTACTTCTGGCGCTCCTGCATTGATGTTTTCAAAAAGCCGTTGGTTAATTCTGACAATATCTCCTAACTTGTGGGTTAAATCGTCTTCACTACGTTCACCTGATTCCAAAGTAATACTTGGCCTCATGGTTACTGGAGGAATTTGTAATACGGTAAGAATCATCCATTCTGGCCGGAAATGCTTGTGATCAAAACCGAAGATTAACACGTCTTCTTCTGAGATTTTTTCCAATCTTGCACGAACTTCAATAGGACTAAGGCGAGTTTCTCCTTCATAAAAGTTGTATGGTTTTTCTATCTTAATTTTATCTTGTTTTGCATTACAATGGGGGCACTTGTCTTTTGCTTTGTATTTGCCGACTATTTCTTTAACTTTTCTGCGTCGTGATTCTAAATCTTCTGTTTCGTTTTCTTTGTTCAGCAAGGCCACATATTTTTTTACTTTTTCTTCTGGAATAAGTACTCGGCCACAGACTTTACAGGTTGATCTAAGCAGGTCAAGAATTTGGCGTACGAACTTGATGTGAACAACTGGGCGAGCCAATTCTATGTATCCGAAGTGACCAAGGCTTTCTTTTAATTTTAATCCGTCAGTTTTACAAATTAGGCCGGGATCTATTACTCCTAAACGAAGATCCATCAAACCGCCATCAACAGGGTATCCTTCTTTATCATATAATTCAGGAGTAACTATTTTTGCGGCAGCTGCGTCTATCATCATCTTTGGAGAAATAACCTCAAAAGAGATGCTGTCGATTTTCTTGTGGACTTCTGGATTCATTTTTTTTGGCCTTTTGTTTTTTTATTTTGTTACTTTTTAATTAGTATTTGCTTTTCAAGTGCAATTTAGGATAAATTCCCAATGTTCTGATTTCATCAAGGAGCAGTTTGAAAGCATAACTGATTTCTACATATGATATCTCGGAATTTTCTCCGTACAAAGGAGAAACAGCTCTTCCTTTTCGGGCATCGTAGAAACCCATTAGTCCCGATTTTTCACAAACAGGAATCACTACTTTATCTGAGTCGAATCTTTCTTTAAGCAGCAAGCTTGCTCCATGGGCGATGAAAGTGTCCTTCTCCATCTCTCCCAGACGCAGTCCCCCTTCTTTAGCTTTACCTTCAGTTGGCTGTCTTGTTAATAATTGGATTGGGCCGCGAGCGCGAGCTTGCATTTTGTTAGCAACCATATGACGCAAACGCAAGTAATACATGTTTCCGACGAAAATTCTAGCCATCATTTTCTTTCCAGTCCTTCCGTCGTAAAATACTTCCGTTCCGTCTTCAGTGAATCCTAATCCTAATAATTGTTTTCGCAGATCTTCTTCTTTTTCTGCTTCAAATAAAGTGCCGTCAACATAACGCCCGGCCAATGCTCCTACTTTTCCACCCAATAGTTCTATTAAATGGGAAACAGTCATTCTTGAAGAAACTCCGTGCGGTGTGAAAATTAAGTCGGGAGTGATTCCACTTTCAGAAAATGGAAGGTCTTGTGGAGGCACTAAGATACCCACTACCCCTTTTTGTCCGTGTCGGCTGGTGAATTTATCTCCTATTTCTGGGATTCTTTCATCTCGTAAACGAACTTGAACTAATTTATTTCCTTCTTCGTTTTCAGTAAGTACTACAAAATCAGCAACTCCTTTTTCTCCATGCTTTAGATTAATAGAACTTTCTCGCCTGGTTGCAGCAGCTAAATTATATTCGTCCATGCTGCTCAGGAATCGTGGAGGGCTGGTTTTACCAATAACAACGTCTCCTTCATTTACTTTAGCTTCAGGATAAAGAATTCCGTCGCTTTCCAAGAAGCGGTAATCATGTTCGCTACGGTATCCTTTAACATCTTTATCCGGAGAGGATATTTCGTCGATTAATCCTCCTGAGTAGCGTAGTTCTTGTGCTTCCACAGGTCTAAAATAAGTACTTCGTGATAATCCTCGTTCAACGGAGGCTTTACCTAAAATGACTCCGTCTTCCATGTTGTATCCATCGTAACTCATGACTGCTACAATCATGTTTTGCCCGGAAGGGTGTTGTTCGTATTCAGTGATGTCATGAATTTTTGTTTTAACTAGAGGATATTGAGGGTAATGAAGCAGGTTGGAGTCCATATCCATGCGTAGGTGAAAATTAGCAGCGTAAAATCCTAGTGCTTGCTTTTGGTTCTTGCTTCCGATGATAAGACGAGAGGATTGGTTGTAGTTTCCAAAAGGAACAAGCGAAGAAGTTATTCCACTGATGGAACCTGGTGCAATTTCCATGTGGGTATGTTCAGGAGTAAGTTGTTCTTCAGAATATCCCACTAAAGCATTTTCTTCTTCTGCAGCATCCAAGTATTCGATGACCCCTTGGCGTATTAAATCGTGCCAAGTAATTTCGTTTTCTTCTAACTGCTTAAGGTGCTTCTCTGAAAGTAATGATTTTCCCTCTTTAACTATAATCAAAGGTCGTTGCGCTCTTCCTTCGTCTGAATATAAGTGGATTTCTTGCGCAGTAGTATCATAATAAATACTGGTCTCTTCAGGGATGGTGCCCTTGCGTCGAAGGTCTTTGACATCTGCTACAAAATGAGCGGGATTCTCCACAGTTCCAATGTATTTCGAGTTAAGGTATACGTCTGTCATTTTATTTTGCTTCCTGTAATCCGATATTTTTTATTTTTTCTAATAATTCATTTTCATCTCTGCGTTGAGTGATTGAACAGAGCATAGCTAAGTTCTTTCTAAGTCCGATGTTAGTTCCTTCTGGTGTTTCGATTGGACAGAGCCGACCTAAGTGTGTTGAATGCAAGGCTCGCGCTTCGAAGTTTTCCTGTGAAGTGGAAAGAGGACTGACTACTCTCTGTAAGTGTGAAATCATATCTAAGTAGTTAGTTCTACTCATTCTTTGGGAAATTCCCTGTCTGCCACCGACCCATTCTCCCGTAGCCATAGCAGAATAAAGTCGTGAAGTCAATAATTTCCCGCGGATAATTACTCTAATTGAAGGCAATTTTCCTCTCTTGATGATTCTTTGGAAGTTGTATAGTATGTCTCCCACTAATATTTTGAAATTAACCCTAAACAAGTCAATCAAAAGGTCACCGCTGAGGTGCAGGCGTTTGTTCATATAATGATCTTTATCGTCTGCAGATCTAGTTCCGTTGCTGACATCAATGAATTTCTTGAGCATTTTACATAAATTCAATGCTTTGAGATGCATGGTTGCTGCTTCCATTCCCACGTTAGGCAATAAATATTTGTCCAGCAGTTCTTTGGTTCTTTCCATACGGATTTCTCTGGGCTGGGCTACGCCGATTCTTTTGGCGATGTAATCTATTGCATCTTCTTGGGTCTTGATGTCGACAAACTCAAATAAATTTAAGATTATTTCTTCGTAATTCTTTTCAGTAGAGATTGTTTTCATAATCTCTTCATCTTTTACTAAGCCTAGAGCTTTCAGTATTACAACAATAGGCATAGATTTAACTCTGGTGAATGTTAAATAATAAATTCCATCTTTTTTTCGTTCAAAAGTGTGTGGAATCTTATACGAACCTTTGCTGGCAAAGTATCTGCCAATGTGTCCAGAAGAATCTTCTTCAACAATAAAATTGTTTCCGGCTAAGTCTTCAACGGTAACAATGACTTTTTCTGTTCCGTTAATGATGAAGTACCCGCCTGGATCAGTTGCATCTTCACCGCGTTTAATCAGTTCTTCTCTGCTTAATCCATGCAGATGACAATATTTACTGCGCAGCATAATCGGTATTTTTCCTACTTCTGTGACAAAATTTTCTCTTTGCACATCGTTAACGTAGGTGCTGATTTCTAAATTAATAGGAGCGGAATAAGAAATTTTTCGCAAGCGAGCTTCTATAGGATAAATGGGTCTTTTGCTTCCGTCAGCTTCAGTTATTTCTGGCTTTCCGACGGTAATGCGGCCGAAGCGAATTTTAAATTTTTCAATGTTATGGGGAATGATGGCTGGTTCTGCTTCTTTATTCTCTTCAATTACTTCCTGCAGACCTTTTTCAATAAGAGTGTTAAATGATTGAATATTACTTTCAACAAATTTCTTTTCTTCAAAATACTTTTTTATTAGAATTGATCTGTCCATTTTTACCCTTCCACGACCTCACGATAATAAGTGCTTTTACCAGCAGTTTTGCTTTCTCTTTCTATTTTAATCAAATCTCCAGCTTTAACTCCCAGAGATTTAATTGCAGGATCCTGTTCCATGATTTTAGGGAGGTCTCGCAAGGTAATATCATATCTCTTAAGAAGGATTTCTTTTTCCGCATCAGCTACTTTGCTGTGCTTGTAAACCAGTTGATGAGTTGTAACGTTAAAGCTCATTTTTGCTTATTTGCCCCCGATTGTTTTTTGATTATTATATAATAAAATGATAGCGGGCCGGAGGGGATTTGAACCCCCGACTTCCTGATCTCTTCAACTTTTAGTCGCCTAAAAGTCAAGCGCTCCACCAAGCTAAGCTACCGGCCCATACGCCCTGGCCGGGATTTTCTCGTTGATTGTGATTCCTCTCCAACCATATTTGAACCCGGGTCGAAGCCTTGCTGCGCAGAATCCAATTGAATTCTGGTTTGCCCGACAGGGCTTCATGCTAGGCCGAACTACACCACCAGGGCAGCAACTACAGCATTGCACCTATAATTCATTCAATTAGAGACTGAAGTATAGAGAATCTGCTGCCATTTTCAGCTAAAAACAGGGGGTTGTTTATAAAGCTTTCTGTTTTTCCTAAAATTGAGTAGTTACAGAACTCGGTAGTTAAATATTTGGAACTAATTAAATCAGATAAAAATAACAAAAATAAACTTATGGCTTTTATCCGACATCGTAGACGTTAATTTCTTGAATATCTTTAGGCACATCAAAGTATTGCATAACCAGAAGTCTTGTCCTGATCGTGTTTGGCGGAGGAGCTTGATACCAAAGATCTAAAGAATATCTTTGATGGTCGTATTGGTGAGAGGAAATGTCTTGTTCACATAAAGAAACTCCTACACTTAATCCAGAATCTGTTTCAGATAATATTCTTCCTTCCAGATGAAGATTTTTATTTAATCCGTGATAACGGCACTGTAATATTTTATTTTGGTCAGTCAAATCCATAAAATCATCAAATTCTCTCATTTTCTCACCTTTTTCTTCTATATAAATAAAAAGTCCCCCCTCCCGGACTTTCACAGCAATACCTAATCGTCGCGGTGGGTTACGTGTAACCCGCCCATGTCGCCTAAGATATTGGCCATTCGAACCGGGGATCCCTCGGTGACTACACGACTGATTGTTTTTCATCCAGTTACGTCGCTGAGACGGTATGTCAAACAACTGCTACAGCCGAGTGTTCTAGCCGTTGTTCCTCATTTATTAGACGAGTCTAAACTAAGGGGGGAGGACAAAGTAAAGATTAAGCAGTCCTATTTAAATTTTATTGAGTTTCTGCTTAAATCGGCTTTTATGAAAACGCAATACTTATAAACAAAAAAGTTTTACTAGGATATCAGTACTGGAACATAATTGTTCTTAGTATAAATAAATAGAGGTGATAGTATGGCAAAAAAAATAAGTGGAGGACGAGGCATGTTAGGCAGTTGGTCTTTTTTAGTTGGTTTGCTTCTAGCAGTACTCTTAGGGGTAGGACTTACCGGTCCATATGCTGCACAGATGACTTGGGCAGTATTTCTATTAGGAGTTGTAATTGGTTTATTGAATGTAACCAGTTCTGAATCATCCGCATTTTTGACCAGTGGTACCGTGCTTGTTTTAGTGTCCTACCTTGGCGCAAGTGTTTTAGGAAATGCAGTTGGATCTGGTTTCGGAGTGGATATTTTAGTTAGTGTTCTGAACTCAGTTTTGGTACTTTTCGTCCCTGCAACTATCGTTGTAGCAGTACGAGCAGTATTTGGTTTAGCAAGAAATTAAATTTTCTTTTTTTCTTTTTTCTTTCTGATTATTTTTCTTTTATATGATTAGAATAACAAACTTTATTAATAATTTACATTTTGCTGTTCAATATGCGGTAGTAGTATAGTGGTTAGAAATCTTTTAGGATTGACTAATATACGGCCTTGCCAAGCATTTTTTTGCGAAGAGGCTGTGACCGGGGTTCGACTCCCCGCTACCGCACATTTTACTTTATGGTTGTAGCTTCTGATATAGTTTAAATTTAATAGAAGATAAAGAAGGTTAGATATTTAACTCTTAATTCACCTAATTCTAAAATAAAAAGAAAAATTTATTCTCTGGAATTATAACCCACCATTTGATATGTCCCTGGGACATCATATTCTCCAATTCTAGTGGTAGGTTTTTGTTGAGTAGGTTGCTGATCTGTTTTTGTCCAAACTTCAAATGTTCCTATCTCACGAGCTAAATATATTGTGTCCGTTGTTCCGTCCAATGTTTCTAACACTTTTTGTGCTCTGTCAGAGTTTCTTGGCAAAACTATTTTTGTTAATGGTTTCATTTTGATTCCCCCTATTATGCCTTGACAAGAACCCATTTATA
>CAYHVV010000008.1:0-20974 GCA_964360115.1 uncultured Methanosarcinales archaeon
AGATTTGATTTTTGGGATAAACATCATTGAGATTTAATATCCACGCAAAGCCTGCTTTTTTATAAATAAGGTCTAAAAAGCAACAGAAAATCGATGTTTAATAAATATTGTCATGATGATCATAATCTTCTAGAGTTATGATTTTGGTGTTCTCATCAACAGAAAATATCAATACAAAATGCTTATCAATATGAACTCTCTTCAAATGCTGTAGAGGAGTTCTCAAATTTTTATAATGTTGAGGATTTTGTAGAATCTCTTCAACTTTCTTCATAATTATTTCATATTGCTTTCTATTTTTAGTTATTAATTTAGATAAAACTTTATCCAAATCAGGACTGATATGCAAAACATACATCTATTTTTCATACCTCTGTCGTAATTCCACCACGCTGCCTACTCGAATAGGCTTTTGCTTCATAATCTTTTGTAATTTTTCTACATACTCTGGTCTTAATTCCGGTTCCAAAATCTCTTCTTCATATTGTGTAGTTATTAATTCTATAGCTTGACTTTTGTCTTTTAAATCATATTTTGCCTTTACAATATTAATGACCCTATTTGCATGTTCATTGATGCTGATAATTGCCTGTACCATATTTTCACCATTATCCCATATTAATATGCTATTAATAAGGCATTAATATATAAATTTTACGCAACAATCGACAACAAGCTTGTAAAGTATCACTTATCGCTAAATTAACGTTTATTTTCTTCACAGATTTTACCCATACTTTTATAAAATATTACTAAATTTATCGCTTATCACTAAAGGTATTACTTATTGTTAAATTAAAATGGCTCCGCGCAAACTGGATGAACCTCTTGAACCAAATTTACTTGAAAAATTAGCACAGGTATATATCATGCTCCCTGAAAATAAGCGAAGAGAAGTATCTTCTTCATTTGGAGGTCATCAACACCCCCATTTTTATCAAGGGATGATAGCATATACATCTGCTGCTGCCGGGGATTTACTAGCACAATCTTACATTCCTATGGCAGAATCAGCCACGTTAATGACTTACGCGCTTGCTGATGGCATTGTCCATAACCATTTAGGAGGAAAACAAAAGATAGTTACCCATTCATTGTTTGATGATAATATTGGTGAAGCGGACTTGAATAAAGCACTGCGAACACCAATACTCCTTTGTTTTCTAGAAAGAATGGGGATGAACTATGGGCGTACCCAACCCATTTCTTTTTACGATGGAATGTTCCGCGCTGCAGTTTTGATTTTCAGCAAAGCTTACACAGAAAAAAATGTTAAATTACAAACATTAGATTGTTTGATGTTTAATTATGCTTATATTGCAAAAATAATCTCTGAGAAGAGAAAGGTTTGTTGATTTTTAGCAAAAAATTTATCAACTTTTACTATTTTATTAATTTATGCAAAAGCGTTGTCCTCAATGTGGTTCTTTTAATGTTACCGTGCATAAGGAGGATATTGAATTTATGACCTGCAAAAGCTGCGGCTATGATGAACTGCGGGAAGAAACTGTTGTAGGTCAGCGAACTTCCCAAAAGGAGAAAGGAAGATTCAGCCCATATAAAACTGGCGGGAAAGGAAGAACGAAGAAATAAAAATCCCAACCGCCCCAAGGGGCGGGGTATTTTTAATGTTGAGAACACCCATAAATCTGACAACGAACTTGCAGACCCAACCACTGCAAGCAGTGGGGTATTCTCAACAAATAAAAATCCCAATCACCGCAGTCAAGTCATTCTGCAGGGATGCTCAGAAAGATAGTGAGTTTTCTGGCAAAAACAGCCGTGTGTATTTGACTAAAGAAAGAAATAAAAAGTTATACAAGTTATACTTTTAGAAAAGTTTAAATATGGGAGCTCTTTAATAGAAACCATGGATGTATGCATAAAAAATATTGATGAGGAAAACTGGCGGTTGTTTAAGGAAGAATCGGCTAAACATGCACTTAAGTTGGGCGACCTATTTAATAGTCTTCTAAGAGAACATGCTAATAGATGTAAGGGAACAAATTGGGATAAAGTTCTTTATGGTAAGAAAACATTGAAAGGGTTGCTTACTCGAGAAGAAGGAAATAGGATTAGTTCTGAATTTAGACGGGGATTTTCACTGAGGCTATAATGAATTTTCTTGTCGATACCAGCGTCCTTATTGAAATAGAAAACAATAATGAAGTAGTCGTTAAAGGATTAGAACGGTTGAGAAACAATACGCCTCATGCATCATTGTATATTTCTATATTTACTTATAGTGAATATTATTATGGAATTATTGATAAAAGTGAAAAAAATAAACATAAGGTGGTTGAAAGACTGAATGATTATCCATTATTGAATACCACCAAAAAAACAGCAATTGTCTTTAGCGAGTTATTGCATTCAGTAAAGAAAAAAGGCAAAATGATTCCACATTTTGACTTGTTCATTGCAGCATTAGCGATAGAAAATGATATGATATTAATAACCAGGGACAATCATTTTAAAGAGATCCCTGAATTAAAGAGCATCATCCTTACTTAAAATGGTTAAACCAATCCACGGCAAACATTCCGAGTACTATGAAGCGATTCTTCAGCTGCGTGAAGTTACAGATGAAGTGACTGATTTTGTCGATAAGGAGATTAAAAAGAAGAACATTTTTGTGGCTAAAATCAAGAAAGTAACCAACGGCCACGATTATTATCTCGGCAACGGCAACTTGACCAAAAATCTGGGCAAGACCCTGCAAGAAAAATACGGCGGGGAATTTGTAGTTACTGCTACCTTATTTACTAGAAAAGAAGGCAGGCCAGTATACCGCTTAACCGTTCTTTTCCGGGCCATGCCTTTCAAAAAAGGCGATCTGGTAGAATACCACGACGAAACTTACAACGTAATTATGTCTGGCAAGAAAGTCATACTGCAGCAGACTAAAACTGGAAAGAAAGTGCAGGTTTGGCATAAAGACATTGGGAAAGTTAAGAAGAAAGAGTGATGAAAATCTCCGTTTAAGAACAAAATGCAGAATACTTCCAATAACGGATTTCATGATGTATACTTCTTAAGAGAATATGTTCTTCAAATAAAATGAAAATCCTAAGATTTGCTATCCCAACCACAGCAGAGCTGTGGGGTATTACGCAAATCTTCAAGACGGATTTTCAATCATTCCTCGCTAATCGCTGCAGAGCAGCGGGGTATTTATATCCCAGCGAGGAATAAAAAATCACAAGTATTTAGCTACCCCTAAACTAGACGACTACCTTACCTTGCGCCAGCGCGGTTCTTTAGAAGGGATGACAGAAAGTTCGTATAGGCTTAATAATTTCAAATCAACACCAAATACTAATTACGGAAGAACCGGAACGTATGATCTCGCTTCAAAGCTGGATCTTTATAATCCGGCAACTTCTTTTACTCTAAATTATGTTCCTGAAAGAAAAATAAAATATCTATAAATACAACAAAGGAGAAAAGTTTATAAAAAAAATCCTATTTTTATATTTCTATGAAGCCAACAACTACATATACGAGAGGGGAAACTTATGAACTAGGATTCAATGGCAGGAGATTTACCGTCGAATACATCCATAATTCTATTGAATTGGATTGTGAGAAGGGAATTTTAAATCTAGATGATATGGTAACATTAGGTGAATTATTTTACAATGAATTTGAAACTCCCATAGTAGGTAATAGGACTGTACCTGAAGGAGTTACTAAAGGGCATAAAGGAAAAAAAGAGACAATTAGAGAAGTCATACGAGATTTAAGTTCTGGTCAAAATTGTGTAGAGATACAACAGTGGAAAGATATCCCTGAAGGTTTAGAAACTCTTATTGATAAACTTCCAACTTATGTGAAAGATTTGTTAAGAACGAAATACACCAATCCAAATGTTATGCCCTATGATTTTGGTTTCACAGAAGATTAAATAAAAAAACTTTTACTTCAAATAAAAAGAAGTAATTATTATAATTTTCTTCCCTTCATTTCCTCAACTACATCCGTCACAAACTTCTGCACAGAAATATCAAACTTAACTGAACCGCCTCTATCTCGCACCGCTAACACTTTCTTGTCTGTTTCTTTATCACCGATAGTTACAATATAATTTGCTTTATCCACTTGCGCATCTCGAACTTTCTTTCCAATCGATTCGGTGCGGTCATCTAATTCTACCCGAATATTCTGCTGATGTAACAACTTCACCACTTCTTGAGCAAATTTAATGTTCCGATCATTAACCGTAACTATCTTCACCTGCACTGGACTCAACCATAAGGGAAACTTTCCCGCAAAATGTTCAATCAGTACACTCATGAATCTTTCCAGAGAACCAGATATCGCTCTATGAATTACTACTGGCTTTTCTTTCTTGCTCTCTTCATTCATGTAACCTAAATTAAATCGTTCCGGTAAATTGAAATCACATTGTATTGTAGCCAGCTGCCACTCTCTGCCTAAAGAATCCTTAAACAAGAAATCTAACTTCGGACCATAAAATGCAGCCTCTCCCATCACTTTCTTATAAGGCAGCTTATTTTCCTTTGCAGCACTTTCCAGCGAACTTTCTGCAATTTCCCACACTTCATCTGAACCTAAATATTTTGACTTATCTTCGCCGCGAACAGATAAAGAAACCCAATACTCCTTGTCCATCCCCAGCGTTGCGTAAAACTCTCTGATTACAGAAACAATAGTTGCCACTTCCTGTTTAATCTGCGAAACCCGACAAAATAAATGCCCGTCATCTTGAGTAATCGCTCTAACTCTACTTAAACCTAGCAATTGCCCGGACTTCTCATCTCTGTAAATCGTAGCCGGTTCAAAATAACGTACCGGTAAATCTCGATAACTAAATGAAAAAGAATCAAAGATCTGCATGTGATGCGGACAGTTCATTGGTTTCAAAATAAAATTGTCAGTCTTTCCTTTCACTTTAAACAATTCATCGCCGAATTTATCCCAGTGTCCGCTGGTCTTATACAACTGCTCTTTAGCGATATGTGGAGTCCATACTTTCTGATACCCTTTATCCTTATGTAATTCCCACAAATAATTAAGAATCTCTTCACGAATGATCATTCCCTTCGGCGCAAGTAATGGCAATCCTGGACCGACTAATTCTGAAGTCACAAACAATCCCATCTCTTTACCTATCTTTAAATGCGACCGTAATTCTGCGTCTTCTTTCTTCTTCATGAATTCTTCTAATTTAGCAGCATTATCAAAACCGACCACATATACTCTGGTCAATTGGGTATTATTAGCATTATTTTTCCAATAAACTTTTGACTGATTCAACACTTTCAAAGATTTGACTTTTTCCGGAGCTACAAAAGGTTCCTTAAACAAAGGAACTACTTTCATTCCGTCTAAATTATATCCAATTGCATTTTTTCCAAGATCCTGCGCCATGCTTTTCTGCAAAGCGTTGGTGATCTGCTGCACGGCTATCTTTTCTATCGGAAAATGCCAGGTCAGTTCTGAACAAGCTTGTTCTTCTACCGAAGGAAAATCTTCTGTACTTATTTCTGCACCAGCGATATCCACATACGCTTGAAGATGATAAAAACCCATGCCTGTAACTTCTGCTTTAGGATTCAGATTCCTGATTGCTTTTCCAACTAACAAAGCAGCAGTCAATAATACTTTTTCATCATTGCTTAACTTTTTCTCATCAAATACAAATGGTTCATCCTTTCCCTCTTTCTTCAATGACAATGTTTCCTCTGCGCTGAACTGCCGACTGAGTTCAGATAAAGGATGTCCTTTACAAGAGATGGTGAAACTCTTATACCAGCCGAATGGCGCTCTGAAAACAATGTATTTCTCTGAACGTAATTTCTGTTCTGCTTGTTTTAGAAAATCTTCTGCCACTTTGGGATCGGCCAAAGTAGAACTTAAATGCGCATAAGGGTATAAGACTACTGTTTTTGCATTCACCTGCTGGGCAATGTTCTTAACTTCCTGCAGATACTTCTGCATTACTGCAGATACATTCTCCTCATCCTTCTTCTCAACTGCAGAAAAGACTACTAAACATTCTTCTACTCTTACTCGTTTACCTTTCTCCACTCCTTCCTCAGCTGCAGAAAACGCTTTCTTTTTTGCCTCAAACTCAATAAAATCAGCATGTATGGTTAAAATTTTCATAGATTGTAGAAAGAACGTTCTTATTTAAAAAATAATCGGATGTAAATAAATAATAAGACCATAATCTTATAAAAACCATGCAATTATGCTTTCAATTCTTTTTCAGGTACAAACAAATCATCCTTAATAAAATAAACGGAAAGAAAACCAAAAGAATATTCAATCAGAAAACCAAACAGATATCTGGTTCCGGTTATCGCTGGACTTACACCCATCGCACTAAACACGTACACCCCTATCGCCTGCTTGATACCTAATCCATTCACGGTCAAGGGAATAGAGTTGCTCAGCGTTTCTAGACCGCTTACCAGTATCAAGGTAAATAAAGGGATGTCTGTCCCCAAAGCTAAAAACATGGCTTTGGCAGAAAGCGCAAGCATCACCATGCGTATTAACGTAAAAAAGATGTTGATTATGACCATCCCTTTATGTTCCTGTTCGTAAGAAAAAAGAGTTTTACTGAACCCGGCAAAATGATGCGAATATTTTCGCAGAATCCATTTCTTGATAAAATCCCTTGATCTTGAGCTTAACAAGAGCACAAAGAGCATAAGCATGATAAAAACGTATAAAACGAAAGCAGTGATATGCTGTCCTTTCATAAACATAGACACAGCGATTATTCCCAGTAGCATCGAACAAGAAACAGTAATCAATTTATCCGTAACTACTGCCGCTAGACCCTCGCCCAGATTAATTTTTTCACCTTTCAAGTAATAGGATATGGAAAATTCGCCTAACCTACCTGGAAAGATTAGCGAGGTTATCCGGCTGGCAAAGAAGTACTGCAAGAATCTCTTGGGATCTATTATTTGGATGGGATAAAACAAGAGATACAGATTTATCACCGCGATAAAAACGGAGAGTATAAAAAAAAGATAGGCTAGTACGACAAATTTGAAGTCAGTTGCGGTAAGCAATAACCATACTTGTCTAAATCCAATAGTCCAAAAAAGAATCACTAGTACCAAAGGACCGAGTACATACTTTATGACTTTTGGCCAAGATTTTAAAATAAATTTTTGCATCTGCTTACACTCTCTTAAATAATTACACTCTTTCAACAATTACCGCAGCATCGGCAATATGTATCAGCGCATAGGTTTTTGTTCCTTTAAGTTTTGATTCAATATTTTTTCGCACATTCCAGTACTCTTTAGGATCAACAGAAATCCGTAAAATCACTTTACCGGCATCATGTTTATGTAAAGCCGCAATAATTTCATGCTCTTCCTGTTTGCATACTTCAATCACTTTAAATGAATTCTTAAAAAAAGAGCTCTTTACTTTTTTGTCGCTGGTAAAAAAGACTGCTTTCCCGGAAGAGTAGAGTCTGGTCTTAGTGTTCTGCGATAATTCGTTCAGCAAACTTGCTTTTACCACCGCAGGATCAGCCTCATATAAATATTCACCAAGCTCTTCGGTCTCTTCTAAAGCCGCTTCTTCATCTGAAGATAATTTTTCTTTCCCAGGAAGAATTACTGCGCTTCGTTCACATTTCCCTAATTTGCCAAAATACAAGTTTAATCGGTTCAAGGCGCCATCAACAGACACATACTCTATTTCACAATCAAAGGGAATATCAGTAATCTGCGGCGGAAATTCAATGACCATATTTTCAGTAATACTTCCGTATTTCTTCAGCAACTCAGGAATGCTGGGCTTAATAGTTCCAACAGACCTTTTACTTTCTTCCGGCAACCTCTCTGGATCACAAAAGACAATCTCCACTTCCTGTAATTGCTTCAAGACTGTTTCAGATAGTGCATCCCCCTGAATGAATTCAATATTCTTAATTCCTAATACCTGAGCATTCTTTTCCGCCAAGGCAATTTTCTCTTTATCAATCTCAACTGCATAGACTTTCTTGCAGGTTTTGGCAAAAGCAAAACTCTGAAAGCCAATCCCACAGCCTATATCAGCAATGACTTTGCACTTCAACCGCTCTGCCCGATACGCAGCTACTACTTCAGGAGTAGCCCAGCGGATGTCCTCTTCCCGATAATGTAATTTCTTAGCTCGGGAATGTTTGGATAAAGCTTTTTTAGTAGCAGCCATAGGTGAAGGATTATAAACTTGTTTTTAAGGGTTTTGGCTTCCAAAAACTTCTTAAACTAATACTTCTTCTCTAATATATATGTCAAGAAAAGAAAAAATCATTGTATTTGGCGCTCATTCCGATGATTTTGTGATTGGCGCAGGCGGCACTATCGCCAAATATACCCAGCAAAAAAATAAAGTTCTAGCCGTAGTCTTCTCATATGGAGAACTTTCCCATCCTTGGCTGAAGCAGGAAATTGTCCAAAAGATGCGCTACAAAGAAACCAAATACGCCTCTAAGCTTTTAAAATGTAGCTCTATCTTCTATGATTTACACGAAGGGAAATTCCTTAATGATTACAAAGAAAAAAATCTTAAAGAAAACCTTCTTAAGATGATTGAGAAAGAAAAACCCACTAAGATATTCACCCACAGTCATGAAGATCCGCATCCAGACCATCGGGCCGTCCATGAAATAACTTTAGAAGTGTACAATGAACTGAAAGACAAACCAGAAGTATATATCTATTCTATTTGGAATCCGGTTTCCTTCAAGACCCAGTACCCTTCCTTGTATGTAGATGTAACCAAAACTTTTTCCCTAAAATTAAAAGCACTCTGGGAATTCAAAAGTCAGAAAATCCAGGTATTATATCCTTTCATCCTCCTGATGTATAAAGCTATTAAAGATGGGATTAAAATGCGCACCAGATTCGGAGAACATTTTTTTAGAATAAAATGAACAAACCAAAATTACTATTAGTAGCGGACACTTATTATCCAAAAGTAGATGGGACTTTAAAGTTCATAGAAGAATTCATGAAACGTGCCCAGGACAGTTTTGAAATATCTCTCCTTGTACCGGATTACGGAACGCACAAAGGAAAGAAAGTAACCTATATTGATATGTCTAAATTCTGGAAAATTTCTGGTTATGCTAATCTAAAACTTTCCCCCGGCAATTTAAAAAAAATTAAAACTGCTATCAAGGAAGCAGATTTAGTCTTTATCCAGGGCCCGGCCATGATAAGTTACCTCAGTATTTATTATGCACGGAAATATAATAAAAAAATATTTTTCTATACGCATACCCTTACTTGGGAATTGTTTGAAAAGTTTTTTCCGGGATTGTTCAAAAAACTATTTTCCCTCATCATCAAAAAAATTTCCATTGCCCTATATAACCGCTGTGACGAAATTTTAGTCCCTTACCATGAATTGCAGGAACAATTGCTAGACCAAGGATTAAAAACTGAAATCACCACTGCTAGATTGGGTGTAGACATAGACTTATTTAATCCTACCACAGACAAACGAGCCAGTAAAGAAAAAATCCATCTCAATCCAGAAAAAAAAGTGATTGGTTACGTGGGAAGAATATCCAGAGAAAAAAATACTGACTTGCTCTTGGAGGCATTTCAGAAAATCGAAGAACAAGATAATGTCATCTTGCTGATGGTCGGCGATGGTCCGGAAAAGCAAACCAAAGAACTGAAACAACTTAAAAATTGTAAAGTCACCGGATTTGTAAACAACGTACAAGATTATCTAAAAGCCATGGATGTCTTTGTCATGCCCAGCTTGACTGAAACAACTTCTCTAGCAACCTTAGAAGCCATGTCTACAGGTATTTCGGTCATCGCAACCCGAGTGGGGTTCATTAAAAGCTACATCATCAAAAATCATAATGGCCTTTTCTTTCCAAGAAACAGTTCCAGCGTGTTATCTGTAAAAATCACTAAACTTCTTAAGGACCGGGAAATGCGCGAACGTCTTGGTCAGAACGCCAGAAAAACAGTTGCTTATGGCTTTTCCTGGGAAAGATCAATCAATCGGATTAAGAGGATTTTGCTGAAGCGGTATTATCATTGAAGATTGATTGTTAAAATAATTAATTTATGGTTAAAATCATTCTGATTATTCTTTAGTTCATATTCTTTAGTTTAATTATTTTTTATTCAATAGTAGTACCTCGATTACATTCAACAATTACAGTTATCATTGACTTTCCGATCATAATTTACCTCAGAGCGATTGCCAAAAGGCGGTTGTCAAAATAGAACCTAATTTTGAGCACGCAAGAATTCCACAGTTTGATTAGTGATTTGCAAGCAAACCACCACCCTATAGAGTGGTGGAATTCTCCGCGTTTAAAAATTATTTTTGAAAAATAGAGAACAAATCTATATAGGGCATTAGCATAATCTTTAAAAACAACCCGGAAGAAATCTTTAAGCAATGGAAAACTATGCATTTGACGAAGACGAAAACAGTACTGAAAAACTTCTCGAAGAAGGACTTGAAACTCCTGAAGAAGGATTTTTGAAAGGATATTCAGATGAAGAAGAAGTTAGAGAATGTACTGAATGCGGCTCCGCCGTGAATGAAGAAAACAGAGTAGAAAGAGAGGTTGATGGAGAAAAACTGGCCTTCTGCTCAAAATCATGCGCAGAAGAATTTGAGGAGAATTTGTAAGTTACTTATCTTGCAAAGCTTTCTCAATTTTACTTAAAGACCAGCAGTTAAGTAGATTTTTCTGTTCAATCCATCCTCTTCTGGCCATGTTTACACCTAGATGATAAAATGCAAGATGCGAGGTCTCATGAGCATCGGTGCTTAATGCGAACTTACATCCAGTGTCTAAACCTGCCTTAACTAATTCACCCGGCAGATCCATCCTCTTAGGAGAACTATTGATTTCTAAAAAGACTTTATGCTCTTTTGCAGTTTCAAACACTTGGTCTAAATTTAACGCCAAAGGTTCGCGTTCCTGTAATTTCCGATCTTGCGGATGCCCAAGAATATTTACGGGATAATTGCTCAGGACATTACAAACACGTTTAGTCATCTCTTTTTCTTTCATGTTGATAGCCATATGTACTGCTGCCACCACTACATCCAACTCCCGCAGTTTTTTTGCAGATAACGGCAAAGTACCATCTTTCAAAATATCAATCTCCACTCCGCTGAAAACCTTGATACCCACTTTTTTCTGTACTTGTTCAATCTCTTGCAGGTATTTCCCCAAACGCTTTTCGGTCAAGGGATTAGTAATTCCCATATGGCCGAAATGATCATTAAAAGAAATAAATTTAAGCCCCAACTCTTCTGCTTTCTTAGCCATTTCTAAAAGCGAATTATTTCCATCGCTCCAGCGGGTATGATTATGAAATACTCCTTTGATATCTTTTGGGTTAACTAAAGCAGGCAGCTTCCCCAGCCGTGCTGCTGTAATCTCGCCTCGGTTTTCCCGCAACACTGGCTCAATAAAACGCAAACCTAATTTTTGATAAATCTCTTCCTGCGTCCTGCTAGCTATCTTTTTTTTATTTAGTAAAGAAAACAAACCATACTCGCTTAAAGTCAATCCTTTCTTTAAAGCTAACTTCCGCAACGCTATATTGTGTTCTTTACTGCCGATAAAATACAATAAAGCTGAACCAAATTCCTTTTCTTGAACTACTCGCAAATCTACTTGCAGCCCGTTACTCAAACGCACTGAGCTTTTAGTATCGCCTTTGGCTAATATTTCTGTTACTTCTTTCATAGAAGTAAACACATTCATCACTTTCTCCGGCTGAGAAGACACTGCTAAAAAATCCAGATCACCAACTGTTTCTTTTCCTCTTCGGTAAGAACCGGCCACTTCTACTTTCTTTACAAAATCATACTTTTTCAAATGGTTGGTAATCGTTTCGACTATGGGGAGAGCATGAATATAGAGAAAACGTACTGGTCGTTTCTTCAGCCATTCAATCCCATGCAACAGTGTTTCTTCAGTTTTTTCTCCAAATCCTTCTAATTCACTCACTTTATGCTGCTTCAATACTTTTTCCAGGTCTTTAACATCCTTTACTCCTAACTTCTTATACAGAATCTTTATTTTTTTAGGTCCGAGAGAAGGAATCTCATTCATTCCTTCCACATCAACTTTAACTTCCTTTTTCAGTTGTTCATAATATTTCAGTTTTCCTGTTTCAATAATTTCCGCAATCTTCTCCGCAATATTCTTTCCTACGCCGGGAATTTCTTCCAATTCTCCGCGTTCATAGATATCTGCAATGTCTTCAGAAAGAGATTCGACGGATTGAGCAGCTCTTCGATATGCTACTGGTTTAAATTCTACTTCCTGCAATTCTAGAATATCAGCGATGTTGTTCAGAATTTTTATGATTAATTGATTCTTCATCGTTTATTGCACCTATTTTAAACCCTGTTTTAATGAGCTATGCACTAATGAACTACGCACTACGCTGTTGTGAAATCTGTATCCCTGGAAAGTCCAATAATTTTTGTAGTTTGCCTATTTTATTAAGAGCAGGAATTAGGGTTTTTTTAATCACTACTTGCGCCAGGATAGGAGCATTGCTCCGTAAACGGATATCTTCTAAGTTCTTCTTTGCAATAACAACATCAATAAGAAGGTCATCTGCCAACTCTAACATTAAATCTGAAGCGGAATCAGTCTGTTTCCTAGCAACATTATATCTTTTTAATTGCACAAGATTTTTCTGAACTTCCTTTATTTTGGGTATTGCTGGGTTCAGATACCTTTTTATTACTTCTTGCGCCAAAATAACAAAGTTAACATTAAAAGCTGACTTGTCAAATACATTTTTTGTTAAACGTATGTCTTTACCCACTTGACCTAATAGATTTCGAATAGCAACAACAAATTTTTCCTCAAGTCGAACCACATTAGACAATCTAAATTACCTCTTTTTCTCTAAAAGAAGACGAAATTATATTTATATGTTGCGATTTCAAAAAAAACTCAATTGCTCAAGGTTTATGATAACTATCAAATAGTTTATCTTTCAGATAAACATAATAGGGAATAAGTTTATACTCACTATTATCTGAACGAATAGCATCACTATAATTACTGTATATTGGATCTTCTAATTTAAGATACAATGACTTAGTTTCAGTATTTATATTAAATGCAATTCCACTAAGTGCAATTGCAGTAACACTACACCCAAAACTAATTTTACTTAATGTTGTTTTATTTACCATTTTACAACAGAAGGTTAATTTGCTTATAAATAATTCTATAGTCCAGAGGCATATTGTGCTTAAAGGAGGATAAATTTATTCAATCTTTTCTTCTTCTAAAACCTAACAAACCAGCCATGCCTAAAAGAAGACCATATCCTGAATTATCGTTTTGTTTACCAGAATAATTGCAATTAGTCCTATCTAACATGACAATCGGTTCTTCAGCATACCCGGGAAATCCTGCACTGCCGCCTGAACCGCCAACATCACTTCCTCCTGCTCCAGTACCTGCTGAACCGCCACTGCCACCATTTCCACTACAATCGGGATCATCCTTACATTTTAAGAGTTCCAGATAAACTTGTTCAGTAAGTTCTTGATAATGTCCAGGTAAACTTACAACTGCCCCATGACCGCACTCAATTGGTTTACCTGGCGGAACTCTTGAAGTTACACCTGTAAGAAACAATGACCCGTTATATTCAACATAAGTTGGTCCGCCGGAATCACCGTAACAAAGATTTGGAGCATTTGCGCTATCTAATCCTACTACCATCTCTTTTAGTAAAGATTCTGATCCGGTGTATTTATTTCCAAATTTACCATTAACTGAACCAGTAGCTGTTAAAAAATCGATAATCGGTACTTCTGCAGAATTCAAGTAACCATAATACCCATCATTATCATTACCATAACCGGCTATCTGGACTATATCGTCAACATGTAATGCTGAACTGAATACACTTTCAGGAAGTACTTCTGCTGTAACTGCATTTGAGATTGGTTCTTTCAAAAGAATCCAACCAATATCATCAAGGCCATAATTATTACTAGGATTGTATTCGGGATGAGCTTTTACGAGTGCAATTTCATGGACACACCCTTCACAAGGCTGAGAAATATCAGAAACTCCGTAAACAATAGTCCTACTTCCAGGATCGTAAGGTATGCAATGCGCTGCCGTAATTACAAAATCTGGTTTGATTAACGTTCCAGAACACCATTCTGAACCATCATAACCTGCTAAAGCAACAATTGAAGGAAATGAAGAATATTCTGCCGGATTTCCATTAATGACTTCGCCTTCTTTTTTAGGAGAATCAAATGGTTTGACATCATTTTGATTTAATCCGGTTTCTGAAACACACCCAACAACAGACAAAATTGCACCAATAGTTAAAGAATTATTTTTCATTTTCATTTTGACAAAATAGTTTTTATTTACTTTAAAAGAATTTCCCTAGTAGAGAACAACCCTAAAAGTAATTTCACAGCAAACATATAGAACATATGTTTTCAATGGATTAATTGAATTATACAAAAAGAAATCTCCTACTAAGCGTTAATGATTCCTTCAAGAACAGAATGGTTTGTAAATTCAGAAAGAAATAACCACCTTTCTGCAAGACTCATATTTTGATAATAATCCAATGTGTTAAGTTCTCTTAACAATTCTTTAGCTTTTCCATGATGAGAATCTGAACTGTAGTTATAATCTGGATCTATTTTTTCTTCAACAAGGATAGCCATCACTTCCCTAATAGTTTCGTCACTAGAAACATGTTCTTTAGGGTGTAATGTAGAATGCAAGTGATGACTGAATTCATGAATGATTGTGCTTTTAATTACGGGTTTAGGTTGAGGAGCCAAGAGAACAGAAACTCCCTCATTTACATCATAATGACCTATGGCACCATCAGCGAATAGTTCTTTCTGTGCTGCAGGATGAACGTATGCAAACGGTGCTCTTAAAATATTAAAGTAAGAACTCAAGGAAGAATAGTTAGAGATAGGTTCAATGTAGTTAATATCATCACTAAATCTTTTCATCCATTCAACACACCGAACATATACATTCAATAACCATTCAAGATCATATTGCGCACCAGTTCGTTGTAGATACCCATTAGTTTCCTTCTCATTTATTTCGTGGATATTTAACACAGGAGTAGCAGCGTAACCTCTAAGTGTTCTGTCAAAATGGATGGTTGCTAATTTCCTTCTTACTGGTTTCCGTTCTATTCCCTTAGCGATGATAAGACTTATGTCCTTTGTTATGTCCTTTGTTACCATTAGGTAATTAAACGCCCGATTATTTTTAAAACTTTTCTATCTCAAAATTAAAACCAAATCTTTATATAAAATAAAACTAATTGGAGACATAGAGGGAGAGCTAGGCTGGCGCGCTAGTCCTGCGTTGTTACCGTGAATGGACTTTACACGGAGCCGAAGCCCAAAGAAGGATTAGTTTGGTTTTGCTGGTCCTTATAGTCTTTGACGACGGTTTGTCCCCTGGGATGGGCTTGCTGGGAATCAGGTCAGATCCGGAAGGAAGCAGCCTTAACCTGCAATCTTCATGTTCGGGGGAGCGCAAATCCGAGAAGCTGTAAGGGTCAACCATCAAAGCTTAGCCGGTTCGACTGCGGGCATGCCCCTAAACTTTATTTGTTTATCTCCACCCTATCCCCAACCCCATACTCTGCAGGAAAGGCCAACTCCACTATATATTTTCCTTTTTCTTTGGAGTGCCAGAAGGTGAACGGCTTGAAATTTCTTTTTATCTCTACGATTTCTTTGTTTTTATTTAAAATCAAAACATCTATGGGATAGAAAACTAAGAACATATGCAAGGATACTTTTCTTTCTCTATTGAAAGTCATAATCAGATTTTGCTTCTGTCGAAACATCAATCCTCTGGCTTGAGAAAAAAAAGAGTTACAAATAATCTCTTCATTGGAAATTATTTTCTGAGTAGTATTGCGGATAATCATTTTACATATTTTAGAAATTCTTCTCTATCTATCTGTAAATCGTGCTTAATTATTTTGTTGAGAAGTCCACGATCAATGTTTTCAGTAGGATGATTTGGAATTACTGTAGTTCTACCATCAGAATGAGCAAAGAACATATGGCTCCCTTTCTGTCTCTTAAGCTCAAACCCTAATTTTTCAAGAATTTTAACAACTTCCTTAGCTTTAATCTGCGGTAATTTAGAAGACATGATTAAGCCTCAACTTCTACTTGTTGTAAACCTACGAATTTTGTCTTCACCTCTGGTGTTCCTTCCACTTCTAGATATAATGAAATAGCCTCTTTTGTTCTTTTAATAAGTTCGTCCTGAGTCTTAGCTTGGGTATGGCATCCAGGTAATCCTACTACTTCAGATATTAAATAGCCGTCTTCACCTTGTTCAACAATAACTGTAAATTTTTGTTTCATGATGATATTATGTGAAATTTTCTTTATATATCTTTCTGTAAAAAACGGATATCTCTTATTAAAATTTATCCAGTTCAGGAAGCCGTAATCTGCATGGAGAGAGGTCTCTTAACCGCTCATATAAATTTTTGTATTCTCCAAATATATGGCCTGACCCACAGACCACTACGGTTGTCCCTTTAGCATCATTCAAAGTGATTTCTCTGATTTTTTGTTCCATCGGCTTATCTCGCTCTTCAAGAAGATAGTCAGTTTCAACTAAACTTCGAAAGTCAGCTACTGCTTTTGAGTCAAAATAAGAGGTATCAATATACTTTTGAAATCCTCTTATATCTCCGTTCATCAGTTCACGAGTAATCTCTTTTTCCAGAACAGAAGGCATTTCATAAACATCTTCTTTTTCCAAGAGTTTGTTTAAACATTCTAAGGCATCTTGCAGGACTTGTTGATTTTCCAACGGATAAATATTGGCAGTTGGGTTGTTTTCTTGCTTATGTTGGTGGGGCACCCAGATTTCATAGCCCTGTACATATTCTAACATGGCTGCGAACTTCAAAGCCGGATCGGGTTGGTTCGCCATCTGCAGAAAAGTCTTTATTCCATATCTTCTCTCCTCAAATAATCCCTTCGCAAACTCCTCGGAACCCTCATGACAAATAGATGAAGGCCTGACAAAATCAAGGAATTTTCTTAATCGTTGAGGGCCTTTTAAATCAACGTGGCAAGTTCCAACCAGATAAGTTACCATAATCAAAAAAAAGAGGTTAATATTATAAATGCTTTCACTTAAACTTCAATCTTCCAGAGCTCATCCCCAACATAATGGATATTCTTAATCACTTTTCCGGAACTCATGGATTTTATTTCTTCGCTATTGAAAAGAGCGATTCCAACTGCTAAGGGCTTATGATTATTTTTATCGATAATCGTTACAAAGTCTTCTTTAGCGATTTCTTCTTCAACATCTACTATTCCCGGACGCATAACATCTGCACCATTGACTACAAACTTTACTGCGCCCATGTCTACAGTTATTTTTTTGAGGAGATTATTTTCCTGAAGAAATTTTAGAGTAGGCACGAGACGGCCATTATAATAAAAAAACGACGGCTTTTTGTTTAGGAGGATTATTTTGTATTTGTCTTCAATCAATTCTACTTGATCCTTTTTGCTGATTTCAAGAGTATAATCTCCTAATTCCTTGCTTAAATCTTTGCTGCGTAATTGGGTGCGTTTCATTTTGTGGTTTTAGACTTAATCTTTGATTGTTTATAAAGTATGAAATACTTTTAAACTAGAGAAAAATGTTTTTTTATTTTTCTCGTTAAATCTTCTTTTTTTTCTTTAATAGGATGTAAATTATGATCAATAAAACAGTCAATGGCAGGTAAATCGCCAGCATGTAAATACCTGAAGCGAAAAGGAAAGCCACTACAACCACTGCAAGATTATTTATGGTATGCATCTTATAATACCAGTAACCGGTCCAGTAAAATACTAATACGCCAATAAATATCCAGATTATTTGGAATATTTTAACAATTGTCTTAAAAACCATAATTTTGATGTAAACAGCAGAAGATTATAAAATTTATCTTTCAAATATTTCAGGGACAGCAATTTATCTTTCCAATCTTATTTTAAGAGACATTTATTCTAATAAAAATCTATTCAACTAAAATCCCAACTTTTCCCGGCCAGGCAGATTGCGCTTTAGGATGCTGGCTGTCTTCCGCACGGAGAATCTCTACTTTGCACTCAAATTCTTTTTCTAAGAAGTCTTTGGCCTCTTTCAAGACAGCAAGCTCCTCTTTTTGAGAAGTGACCAAGGAAGGAATCTTGCTGACATCTTTGACTAAACTCATCACTATTTTGCTGACTTCTTTTCCCTTCATCTTCATTTTTTCTTCTTCCAGTATGCGCCTCATTATTTCGCCGATATTTCTCGTAACTTTGATTTCTTTTGAAACAAGGTTAAATAAATCATAGGTCCATTCTTCTGGAACAAAGAAAATGAATTTTTTAGGTTTTTCCAGCTTTGCTAAATTAAGCACATTACGCATGCCTTCCATAGTGCTTTTGACCAATTCCTCGCCTGCTTCTGCTTTCTTACTGATTTTATTTTCCTCAACTTTTGGCCAGAGGGAAGCAGAAACGAGTTCTGGATTATCATTAAGCTCTTCACTAAGATGGGGAGTTATAGGATTCATTAATTTAGTCCATATTTTTAGAACATCTCCTATTACTTTTTTATTATCGCCGCCTCTGCGCAAGTACCATTTAAGGTCATCATACATGGAGTAATACACAATAGATGCTAGTTCTCGTAAACCATAACTTTCCATTGCTTTGTTACAGGTCTTGATATGTTCATGAATCCGAGATAAGAGCCAGCCATCTATTGATTTTTTATTTCCGCTGCCCTTTCTTAGTTCTTCAGCTAAAACATAAATTCTTTCCAGAGCGTTTTTGTAATTTAGCACTACTTCTTCGGCCCAGATCACATCAACATGTGGCGAGCCGATGTGTGCGTAGTAAAGACGCATGGCATCTACACCATATTTTTCCATGGCATGGGGAATCGGCTCTGCGCCACCTTTACTCTTAGATATTTTTCCACCTTTTCCGGTAACCCACCAATTGACTAAAATACCTTTTGGCCATTTATCTGCGGGAAGAATGCCGACATGATTCATAATAAATACTGGAAAGTGCACGGTCTGATGCTCTTTTCCGCCCAAATTGAGATCTAAGGGATAGAAGTATTGAAATTCTTCTCGGATGACTTTCCATTTTTTCTTTCCTTCGCCAATTCCTAAAAAGACATAATCAAAAAATTCTTCACTCAGGTCATGCAGACTGATAGTGTCATTGTTGATGAATTTTGAAACGATATAATACGCTGGGTATAAGGTTGAATCACTGATCGGTTCAACAATCCAATTTTCGTCAAAAGGAAATCTGCTTCCCAACCAGTTGCCTATTCGTGTACAGGCCCGATCACCAAACCAGTCTAATATTCCAGGAAGATTTTCTTTGTATTCTTTGGGATAAATGTTCATGTTCTGCACATGTTCTTTACAGGTTTCAGTAAGCGCTTGATCAGAATAGCGGATGAACCATTGGTCATCGATACGTTTGATGAATACTTTATTACCGCAGCGGCAAATAACTTCTTCACTTAAATCATGAAAAACATCTCCTTTTCCAGATTCCAGTAATTCTGCTTTAATCAATTCCTTGGCTTCTTCTACTTTTTTACCGGAATATTTTCCACAGTTTTCTGCCATAACTCCGGAATGATGTCCGGCTTTGTAAACTTCTTTCGTCGCTTCTTCTAACTTTGGATCTACAAGCGACTGGATATTGAGTTTTTCTACGATTTCTTTCGCGGGAAGATTGCCGTAGCCTTTGGTCTTGATGATAGGAACGAGAACAATATTTTTTACTTCCTGGGGATTGAGATTGTAAGCTTTGCACAATTGCGGATTTTCTTGCAAGGTTCTTAGAGCAACATAGTCGTAGGGTGCATCGCTGGGAACACTGGTAACAACTCCTGTTCCGACATTAGCATCAACAAAAGTAGCCGGAAGAATGATTATATCCCGTTCAATTCCCGGAGCTTTTGCTTTTCTGCCGATGATTTTTGTGATGTCAACATCTTCTTTCAGTAATACATCGTCTTTTTGGTATTGCAGTTTTTCTGCTCCTTCGCGGCTCATGATCCAATCTTCCCCATCTACTTCTACGCGAAGATATTTTATCTCCGGATTGACCCATAAATTAGTCTGGCCGTAAATGGTTTCTGGACGTAAAGTGGCAGCGACCAAGTAGAAATAATCTAACTTGAATTTTAACAGTGTATATTCGTTTTTTTCTGCATTTCCTCCCTTGGAGATATCTGTTTCAGAAGGATCAATGGCAACTGGTCCATGTACAATACAAGCTGCGGCAAAATAAGGTTTCTGCACCAGCAAGTTTTTTTGCAAGATTTTTTTGAACTGCCATTGGATGAATTTTTCGTAATCTGGAAAAGTAGTACAAGTAAATCTTTCCCAGTCGCAGAGAAAGCCAAACTTTTTCCAGTAATCGTTAATGTAAACATCATTGAAATATTCAATAATTTTTTCCGGCGTGGTAAGCTCTTTGATTTTTTTTTGCGGACAGCCGTTGTTCAGCAGGTAGTTTATCCAATCTTGATCTTTATTTTTGACTTTATTGGCAAAAGAAATAGCTTGGTTTCCAGAGGCGTGTGTTCCTACGGGAAAAATGACTTCTTTTCCTTTCAGCCGTTCATACCGGCAGATAGCATCAGTGTAACTGAAACCGCGCATATGTCCTACATGAAGAAAACCGGAAATACCGGGGTAAGCAAAAATCATAAAGAATTTATCTTTGTCTTTCTGAACAGTAGATTTTCCTAATTCTGCTTTTTCCCACTGCTTCTGCCACTTCTGTTGGAGTAGATTCCAGTCTAAAGTCATTCTAGAGAAGAGATAGTTTTGGTTTTTAAAGTTAATGGTAAAAAGTATGTGCATAGCTCAAATTAGTGCTTTTAAAGAATAAAATGGGTTTTGCCCAT
>CAYHVV010000009.1:0-20885 GCA_964360115.1 uncultured Methanosarcinales archaeon
CAATCCCAAAGAAAAAGATTCTTAGGGTCCTTTTCTTCAGCAATAGAAAAGTACTGATTAGGGTCGGCACTTAAATCGCTGAATTCTTTTAAAGAGATGATTGCTCCATTATCCACTTTTAATTGACCGCAATCATTTTGACCAGGATCTTCCTCACTAGCCATAATCCAGCACCCGTCTTTAATAGTAGGGTCGTAACTAAATTCATCATTATCACAATCATTATCTTCAGAATGACAATCTTTACCCACCCAGCCAGTACAAGCTAATCGAATATTTCCATTGAACGCCGAATCGCTTTCATCATCAGTATTGCCAAATATCTCAATAGAACGATAATTCTTAAACGCTGCCGGCCCGGATTTCTGCTCGGTTGGCTTTTGTTCAACTGGTTTTTGTTCTGTCGATTGCTGGGTTGCTGGAGCAGTAGTTATTTCACCAATCGCAATTCCACAAATGGGCTCGCTATTATATTTCTTCACATCTTCTTCTCTTTGTGCATCTGTAAATGTGGCAGGACATCCCTCGGAGATAGAATCGCCGAAAGTACAGGGGCATTTGTCTAAAAAATTGCGTATGCCGTCTTTATCTGCGTCTCCTTGGATTCCGCCGATCTGGACACCAACAATATTGCTTTGGGAAAACATTCTGGGAACTATCATTATTGCTAACAGAACTAAAACTACGGCTAGAACTAAAACGATTTCCCCTAAAATACCCATTGGGCTTAGCCCTTTTTTATTGAATTGCATCATTTCACCTTTATTGTCCAGCAATATCTCCGTCTCCACATAATTCCTGTCCTTTTTCTAAAGAACCGAATAAAACTGAACTTACCTCTCTTTCGTCATAAGCTTTTCCAATTTCCTCTTGATGTTCTTTGTAAAGTAAATAAATTTGTCCCGGCGTTGACGCTGACAGCAACACTTTCGTCCAAAAAGTACTCCCTCCTTGTTTCTTAGGCATCATGGAGATGGCATAGGCTTGCCTGGGTTGAATTTCTGGAACAGTAATTATGATTCTTCCCGGTCCTTTATATCCTTGAATGTAATCGGAATAAGTTTTGTTAACTTTAGCATAGATATTTTTAGATAAATAGTCATCAAGTTCTTCTCCCGTGATAGAACCGCCGTCGATTTCGTCCTGATCGACTAAGATAGCATAACAATTAAAACATTGGTTTGGTCCAAAATCTTCTAACCCAAATACTTCTGGAAATAAACTGGCATCTGCAGAATCTAAGAGATCTTCATACCTTCCTTCACCGAACATCCACCAGCATCGCACCATGTTATCTGCAACTTGCCGTAAAATCTGTTCTTTTGCACCGGATACTTTTTTGTCAATAGTTCTGCATAATGTTGGAATTGATTTTACCTGTGATCTAAACAAACTTACGCCCCCAACATCCCAATCAACATTTAGTGCTGTCCTAGCTCGCTGGGCAACAGAAGTCTGACACAGCAATTCTGCTTCTAAATCGCTGGTTTTTGAAGTAAACCTTCCGAAAAGGCCAGCAATGAGAAAAAATGAAATTAACACTAGTGAAGTGGTGATGATAAATTCCATCCCCAATCCTTTTTTTGATTGTTTATGAAGGATGAATAAACTAGAGAAAATGTTTTTCCCATCGTCTTTTTTATTTTTCTCGTTTTCTCGTTTGATGTTTAGCTGCATAAATTTAATTTCCCCTGTTTTAATTTATTTGGAATTGAATTTTCTTCATCAGACGTAAAATAATCGTTATCAATACCGCTCTCACCATAATTATGGATTCCATCACCAACCAGATTAGTGGGAAAGAAACAAATATGTTCTCCGTCTGGTGTGAACAACACCCCGCCGTCCTCTAAATTGCTCTGTAAGTCTAATTCCGGAATATTGATGCCGTTATAATCAAATCCGCCGCCAAAAATTCTTAATGAATTAACTTCCGTATAATAGGGGTGAATTAGCTGTTCTTCGTCAATGAAATGATCATAAAAATTTTCACTTATACCCTCTTTTCCAGCAATTACGCAAGGTTTCATTCCGGGAAATTCAACCGATAAATCGCTGATTTTTTGTTTTCCGCCAGAACCAGCTAAAACAATCATGGTTGTTTTATCTCCTTGTAATTCGAATATAATTGAGGTTCCTTCCTCGCCTAAAGCTGAAAATCTGCCGTAATTAGCAAAACAATTTTCCCGTGCTACATCTCGTCCTTTGCCGGACAACATAAATACAATCGCTTTTTGTAAGTTTAATATTTCTTCTCGGTGCGCATCGGGAATGGTTACTTCAGCTTTTTGTTCTTCTAAACCTATTGATACATCTGGAAGTACTTCTTTTGCGCCTAAAATTGCTTCTTTTATTCCACCAAATAATCCCTCTCCACCAAAAAGGATAGCCAAAATCACAATTAAGATAACTAAAGGTACTAAGTACATAAAGATTTTATTTGCAACTCCCATGGTCAGAAGAGGTTGAAGAATTTATCTAACAACCCTGCTCCTTCACCTTTAAGTACAAAATATAACATTCCTGCTACAAATAACAAGACTAATAGAATAATAATCCAAACAATGTAATCCAGTTCCGCTGCTCCTCTTTTTGACGCCATCTCAATTTTCCCACCATCATTCACGGTGATAACGGTGCAAACTTCTTCTGCAGCCCGTATACGATAATTCCAAACAGCAATAAAGCAAGAATGACTATGACAATTAATACCATCATGTCATTACTCATTGCTTTCTTGTGCCATTTCATGATATGATTACTCTGCTTAAGCTATACTTTTTTAATACCTAAACAACATTCCTGGTTTTCTCCGCATTCAAAAAATGATGATGGTGTTCCACTTTCTTGATCACGACAGGTATCTTTTTCTACACATCTTCCGCCAGTAGTTTCACACGCGGATAAACCTCGCTCAGCTGTCTGTGCACCACGACCAAAAAAAGCCAGTAATACCACTATCACCACAAGCACTAGTAATGCGCCGGCAATAATCCACCACATATCAGCTTCGCCTTTCTTCATGCTTATACCCATATACAACCGGATCCCGATTCACACGACTCTTTGCTATCACTAAATTCCTTACAACGATCAATTTCATCCCTGAAACTGGAACGTGCAACATCTTTCGCTTCTTCTGAACTTGCAGAATCAAAATCATTCATAAATGAATTTTCGGATGATTGTCCCGGCTGACACTGGCCATAAAATATTCGCATCTTAAACAATTCCGTCTTCGTTTCTTCACCAACTTTTTGACCAAATTGGCCTGTCTGCTGAGTGAATATAACGACTAAAACCACAAGAACAATCAATGCTAAAGCAGCAACAATAATTACGTTTATCGGCAAACCCTGCCCTTTTCTTGAAAACATTTTCTCACACCTCTTTTTTTAACACCTTTGCACTTAAAAAGGTAAGAAGGACCTAATCCTTCTGCACCTCGTTTATGATAGGTATAGCACCCGCTATTTCCTTCATTTTAAGAAAGAAAAAGGATATATAAATGTTGCTGTAAGCAATCACCTAATATCTGATTGTTCTAGGGTTTTCCACTTGGCTTAATCACACAAATACAAGGTATTCTCGACTAATCCTGCTTCCGTATTGATAGGAAACAGCCCTGAACTGTCCCTTTCTTTCCATTTCGGACACCCGCCGACCGCAACCGGTTCTATAAGATTAATGGGCTTATCTCCTTGAAAAGGAACCAGCTGAGAATGAAATTCATAATTTTTGTTCCAGATTCCGAGTGTATTTTCAAGCGAATAAGTTACCATCTCAGCTAAAAAATCGCAACTATGCAGCGCTTTTCCTGAAACCGGGCCAATACATTGGTAGATTGAAGTGTCCACGTCCCGATATTTGGCACAATCTTCGATAACATCTCCACCAATTTTTGGTGCACCCTGACTTAAAGAATAACACTCGGCTTTCTCGCTAATGGTTGTTTTCATTAGCGCACTCATAGTACTATAAGCTAAACCTTTCCTAGTAAATATTTTTTTGTGTGGTTCTGATTTCAAAGCAAACGTAGCCATAAATAACATCCCTAATGCAATCAGGATAACAATTACTACTAAACCTATTGCTTCCATTTGTCCACGTACCTCCCTATTCGTGCCGCTCGTTTTCATGAATACACCGTCACGGCAACATATCCAAACCCATATTCGGGCTGGTTATTACCTGCTAATTCATTTTTCAGAGTTGCTACAAAAAAAGTTGGCTCTTTACGGGTAAATTCTGGTTTGAGCTTATCGTACAACACCCAAGTCCTATTCTCGGGATAGGTTTCCTGTACGATAATTGTGGCATAAGAAAATATTTCAAAATAATAATCATCAAGATACTGCCGCATGACCTCTTGGGTTGCATTCAGTTTTAACACATCAAAACAATTATCTTCCGGTTCTGCTTCGCCCCTGCTGCAGATTAATTCGGGCATGAATAATGCTTTCAGAGTACTCTCCATTGCCCGTGCACCCAATAATTCTTCCTGTTTTTCCTGAAAGGCAATCTTTTGATAACGAAAATAAAAAATCACTCCGAAAAGTAAGAGGATAAAAAATATGAAAAGGATAGCGATAGTTTCTGTCATTTGCAATTGCCCTTTTCGAGTTATTTTTTTCATCTGTGTTTTCTCAATTTAATATAAAGATACGCTGCAAGATATTCTCAATTTATCATTTAGTTTTTTGAGCATTTCTGCCGCATCAATTAAATCTACGCAGGAACCGGACTGCAATCTGCAAGCAGTTGCTGCATGTGATAACTTTGCTAATGCATCCAGAGTATTTTCGTTATATTGTTCTAAATGTCCCAAACAATCACTGGAAATATCTTCCTTATAATAATTAATCAGCTCCCCTATTTTTCCACCAGCTTCACCGTAGGTTATTTCTTCACCACCGTAAACTTTGGTCAATAATTCTAAACGAGTCATCGCTTTGTTCATGTTGCACCAATAAATCTGGTCATCGGCGGCAAATATTGCTGCATATTTAGCTGCATTTCTTTCATTAGATAAGGAAATAACCCTTATGGTGTCCTGATTTAATTTCTGCCAGGCGGAACCTTTCTTCTGATAAAAATCAACTTGATTTGCACCCGTAAACACGGCCGCACTTACTTCTGCGTCTTCAAACGACTGCAATTGTGAGGGAACATCGGAACCTGGAATAACTGTGCCGCTGGTATCGATAATCCGCACTTGTAAATTTTCTTCTGGTTCAATCTGTTGCATATCTTTGACATAAACTCGCTCAATGCCTTCGGTGGAATTTAAAAATTCGTTGACGAAATCGGCATCGTTCCCCATAAGGTAATATTTCATGTTTGCAGGAATAACAAATAAAAAATCTATTACTTTAAATGGAAGGACATAGGGTAAACTCCAAGTAACTATTCTTGAACTTTGTATTTCTCTGGGAGCAAATAAAGGATCAATAGAATTTTGTGTTCTAGCCGGACGATCTTTGATGCCAAACTCCCCTACTCCATCCAGACATTGAAAATATAAAGTATAATCTGCCAAGCCGCTGGCATCGATAAAATTTTTAGTTTTTTCTGCCACGCTTGCTCCGGCAAGGATAGAACTCATTACTTCGACTACATTTCCTGAAAGCTGTTCTTCTGAAACTTGTTTCTGTCGTGCCACCAAACCTACAAAGAAGAGCAAAATTATTGTGCCGGCAATCAGAATGTACACCCAATTAAACGTAAGTTCTACTTGGCCTTTCTTTCCAAAAAAATTTCCGTGCACCATGTAATCCTCAACTAGCTGCCGGAACTTCAGACAGTAAGGTTTTATCTCCTTTTCCTTCCATTACGATGCTAAAAGCTCCTTGATTGATAGGTATGCATAAGAAATTTTTTCCACTTTTTTCTTCAACACTAACTTTATACACTTTAATTTTTACTGGAGCAGGTGGCGTAAGGAATACGTTTTCGTCAACACCTTCATATCCTTTTCCAGCATCGGAAGTTCCTTTCCAGATACTGCAGGCAACTTGATCAAAATTACAAAGTTCAGAATCATATGGTTTATCCATATCTACAAAACAAATCTGATTGTAGGTAAGAGGAGTAGAATATCTTTCTACTCTTACAGAACCAAATTCAGTATATATTTTTTTAACGGAACTTTCTAGTCCCGTCTTAAATTGTACAAAGGCTACATCTTCTCCGCTCTGTAAGAACCCAGTTATAGCGCGGTATCCAAAAATCAAAATTAAAGCAAAGGTAAGCGCTGCTACAATGAAGATAAAAACTTGTCCCACCCCTAATCCTTTTTTATCTGTGAAAACCATAAAAATAACCTTTGCACTTATTCCTTTCTTTTTTTGCTTAGTTTCTTTAATTTTTCAAAAATATCCTTTGCTTCATCTTTATCTACAACGTCAGTAATATCTTTCTTTTTGGATTGTTCTGCGATGTTTTCTAATTTGGCAAAGATACTTTTCTCTTCCTGTCGAAGACCAGGCTTAATTTCATCTTTATGTTCAGCATATTTCTGTGCTAGAACATTTACTTTAGAAAGATGATCTTTTACTGGAGCGCGCAACAGCGGTTCTAAATGAGGTATCTGTGCTGATTGTTTTCCAAATTCTGCGAACACATCGCGTCGAGAACGTACCTTAGCTCGTTCAACTTTAGATTTCCGCAACGAAGCTAGTTTTTCCGACCAAGATTGTACTATCTTTTGTGGTTGCGACGCAGTAGCCGCCGGGGGTCTGGTCGCGGGCCCGGTTGCAGATCTGGATGTTCCTAGAGTTCGCGTTAATCCTACTGATTTTTGAGCAGATTTAGCCGGTGGTGAAGTATAGTAGTAAACTAAATATCCGCCGCCGCCCAAAACAAGTAATAAACCCAAAAGGAGGAAGACCCATGCTACCAGATCTAAAGTTTCTCCTACAGGTTTCTTTACTGCAGACACGCTTACGCTGGTTTTTCCTAAATCGGCTAAACAAGGATTGAACTCTTTAGTGTATTCCTCATAACTAGTATAACCATCAAGATCATAATCTTCTAAAGAATCGCTAATACCATTAGTGTTTGAATCGGGCTTGGTGAAATCAAAATTACATTGTTCTTCATCATATAATTTTTCCCACATATCTGGCAATCCGTCCTTATCTGCATCCTTGCCTCTTTCTGATAACGGTATTTGTCCGCTGGCGCAGCCAATTTCGTCAACTACTTTTCCTGCGGCGGTACCTGAACATTGATCACAACTATTCAACACCCTATCTCCATCAACATCAAGCAACACAATTTTCTGAGAACCAGTATAATTATTGCCTACACTATCTTTAACGGCATAGCACACCCACCCTGATTTATCAAATAAAATTTTTTGACCATTGTATGCTTGCGTGGGTAAACAGAGGTCTGCTGATGTTGCTTTTCCGTAGGTGATACCACATCCGTTTTCGTCGCCACATTGTAATTCTACTGGCGTAGAAGTACAGCTTTCTGGAAGAGAATCATTGATTAATACGATTACGGCCGGGGCGCCTTCATCGTTTTCACAAGCCGGATAATCTGCAGAAGTGACTGTAAAACCATCGCTACCTCCGAAATCTCCTACGTTTCCTGCTGCATCAACGGCAATTACTTTTAGTTTATACTTGTGTCCTTCTTCCAATCCCACAGTTGGAATCGCTAAGGGTAAGTCTGGACCAACCGTTGCATTCAATACCAAAGTTCCGCCGGAAAATCCAAAGGATGAACTAAAGCTGTTGGAATTACTTACATTACTGCCGTTAAGCGAAGTTGAAAAGGAATTGCTAAAATAATTCGTGGAAAGAGAGCTAGATTGTTGGCCAAGATCATACACTTCATAATAATAACCGCTAATATTATTTTCATTGGTACTGACCATTGCTGGCATGGTTTCAGCACCACAAGTAGCGGTTCCGTCATTTATAGAAGAAATCCAAGGTGGGGTTTGATCAATTGTGAAAACTGCGCTAGCTTCCGTGATGTGATCTTCAATCATACACCGGATAGGCACTATATACTTTTTTTCTTCAAGAGCAACTAACGTTGCACTGTGCACAGTACCGGCTCCGCCAGGGAAAGGAGAATAGTCCAAACCTTGCTTATATTCACATGTTGCTCTTTTTGTTGTTTCAACGGCCAGAGTTACATTTTTCTGCCGCAGGTATCCGCTAGGCGTAATTTTATTAATAGCGCCTAGAGCACTGTAATCTACGGTGAATTTAATCTCGGCAGCTTCGGAAATATCTCCCGCACCATTTTTACAGGCAACTGCAAGAGTATACTCTTTCTTCGCTCCTTGGAAATTAATGTTGAAGATGGTTTGGTGCTGTGTATCCAGCTGATTAAACTCAACACCGGGAAAAGAAAATTCCATGGTGCCATATTCTTTACTTCCAGCACCATCAGAATTGTCGCTGAATTTGCAAACAGTTTTGTCATCAGTATTTACTAGCAACGCAGTAGTTATCCCTTCTCCGATAAAGCTGGGGATTGCTGAAGCACTAGTGATTAGGGGCTTGGTTAGGTCATATTCTAGATTAATTTTCTGCTCTGGACCCAGTTGATTCTCCCAGTTCAGACACTGCACATATATTGGTTTTACTCCGCCGCTTCCGGGATATTCTGAAAAAACGCTTTCTGGAAAATTCTCTACGATATATTTACCTTCGGCATTAGGCTTCAATACTTTGTGTGCAGGTATAGCTCCATAAACTAATCCTGGAGAAAAATCAAATTTACATTCCGTAGTTGGAACCCTGGTGAAAAACTGTAACATGAATTTAGGAAGATTGCTTACTCCCCATTTCTGATCTTGATACCAATACATTGTTGGCTTTTCTAATGTAATACCATATCCTTCAATCCGCACCATCCCGCAGGTTGGTTGATATACCGGGTTATCAGCAGTGTCAGTAGAATAATAACAAATTAAACTGCTTTGCTGCAAATTAACTGTTTGAGTAAATTCCTTGTACTTTGGATCGTTGATTAATTCGCAACCTTCACCTAAACAGTAAAAAGTCTTTACGCATTCAAAACCATCTTTTTTACATTCAATGGAAATTTGTGTTGAATTTACAAAATATTCTTCCCACCCCTGCCCTTGAGGAGTGATTGTTCTTGTTCCTTCTTTTAAGATAATCTGTGTTGTTGGAGCACTGAAATCAACTTTAAATTGTAAATATTCTTCATATGCTTCTGAAGTGAAAAGATCAGTACAGACTACTTTGTACTCGCTGGCGTATTCGTGTTCTACAAAACCAGGGACTGGTGCGGTCTTATGCTTTTTACCTTCTTCATCACTCACAAAATCAGCTACTTTTTGATTGGTAGCTACTAAATACAATCCGCAACTTGCTCCCGTTGTTGTTTCAGCCTCAAATTCAATATCTGTAGAAGCGACTGCACCATATAATTCTGGCTTAACTAAATTAATCCGCTCTTCCAAATCAAAAGTATAATTTTTTTGTTTGGTATTGCTGTTACCTTGGTTATCTTCGCAAGTGACTGTAAGTTCATGCTTTACGCCGTCCAAATCCTTGAAAACTGCTTCTTTCTTTTGCTTCAATCGATCTACAATAATACTTTTTTCTCCGCCTGCGGGAAGAATCTGTTTATTTTTGAAAGTACATTGCATCGGTTCATTAGTTTCTTCTAAATATGCGGTCAAGGCGGTTTTGCCGCCAACTGTTTTTATTTCTTGATTAATCTCGAACTGCGGGGGAACATTATCAATATAGACGAAAGCGGTTTGCACATTTTCCTGGTTGAAATATTTGTCTTTTGAATAAAACTTCAAGGCATACGTTTGGCGAGAAACTTGTTCTTTTAAGGAATCAAGAACATTTACTAAAACAATTTCATCTTTTAATTTTCCCGGGTATGACTTCTCCTTGAAGGAGGTGCAGATTGCCGGACTTTCTGGCGCAGCGCTGGTTAGGCAATAACTAATTGTTCCTAAGGGGCTTTCTTTATCTTTGGCTTGGAAAGTTAGATTTGATTTGGTTAATGAAAGAACATTGGCTCCCATCAGCAATATTTTTGTAGTTGGTGCATTGTTATCTACCTTGCAAGCTACTTGTTCGCCAACATTGGAAAATGAGGCACAATCATCTTTAGTGTTTCCATCTCCGTCTTTTATACAACTGCCTTGCCCACCCACTATGCCGTTCCAGACACATCTTCCCCAGCCGCACTGATCGGTAGAAAGGGTGATTTCCTGGCGGTCATTCTTTTCTAAATTCTGTCCGCCGGTACATTCACTTTCAAATTGATAAGTATAACAATTAGTTTGACTTGTGGGTTTATCGCCGCAGGAAGAACAATAACTTAGTGGTTTGGCTTCTGTAACTGAGTTTGAAAAACATGCTCCTAAAGCGGAACAAACTTTATCTGTACAAAAATAATTTTCATACAGGCTTCCACCGGGCCCGCAGAGCGAACAGTGATCATCTTTATCATACTCTTTTTCGACACAATAGCCCGCACCTGTTTCTGGAGTTATGGTGGTGGGAATGTTTAATTCAGAAAATAGTTTGCTATAATCCAACAAGGGAGTCTTTGCTGCACCATCTACCCATTCGCATTCTATACCCAAACAATTATTGACCCCGCATGCATCTTTGCTGTTGTAATCAAAACAGCTGGAAACACCATCACAACGATTGCATTGATTGACCGTGGTGGTGTTGCTGGAATCGTAATAACAGTAATCCGCAGCTCCTGTTTCTTCGGGAGCAGTAATAGTTTCATGATTATAACATTCGTTACGAGAATAATATAAACCAAAAAGTCCTGCTCCTTGACTACATATTCCCGCATTTTTACAAATAGCGTTATGCTGTCCTATTTCTGAACAGAAATAAACTTCTCCTTCTCCGTCGCTAACTGAACAATCTTGTGAAACGATTGGCTTATTCTGCTCATCACAAGTCCAAATTTTCTTGCGTTCAACGGTAATCCCTGCTTTACAGAATAAATCCCATCCCAACGATTCAGAATATCTGTCTTCGCAAGCTTTATCTCCCAAAGTTATTGATGTTATTGCTGGTTTTTTGGAAGTCTGTGCACCATCATAGATTGCTATAATTTCGTATTTATAAGATTCTCCCCACACCACTTCTGCGTCAAGTTTTTTATTTTCTGCTGGGGAGACAGTAAATTCATCTACCTTTTCCGTTCCTTTATACTTTGTCAAAAGGTAATTCAAAACTTCTGGACAAGGTTTGGTCCATTGCAGAAGAACTTCTTCTTTCCCCCTGACATGACTTGCTGAAAACTGAGTTACATCTTTGGGCGGATTGCCTAAACTGCATTCACCAATATATTTTGATAACAGAAGATTGGCAGTAACACCTGCTCCTTCTACTACCACAACTTGTTGAGGATCGCTATTGTAATCTTGATAAGAAGCAGTAATTTTATATTCTCCGGGAGCTAATAAAAATTTGTAATCTCCGCTGGGATACTGAGACAAACTTTTGAAAATGCCATTTACATAAATTTTGGCTCCAAAAATCTCTGTGTCTGTTCCAAGGTCTATTTTTTTATTGTTATTTGAATCAAGATAGGTTTTTCCTTTAACTCCTTGAAATACGGTGCTTACTAATTCAAAATCAAGTTGAGAAACACCTTCTCCAACCATTACTGCTTTTTGCAAAGGCGGGTATCCAACTTTACTGGCAATCACCGTATATGAGCCAGAAGGTAAATTAGAGATAGTATAACCGCCATTGGTGTCGCCGGCTACCTGGCCGTTATTAGGACCAGTCCAGGAAATAGTAGCTCCCTGAATGACAACTTGATTAACATTTCTAACTGTTCCTTGTAGAATCCCTGCCCCTGAAGATTTAGTTAATATTATATTTTTCACGGCTTGCTGGCCGGATTGCAAAACTAGCTCAAATGACGAGGAGACGTATCCGCTTACTGTCGCCTTGACTAAATATGTTCCTGGATTAAGTGAAAGAAATGAATACGCGCCGCTGGTATCAGTAGTTGTCTTTTGAGTTGTTCCCTGTAAAGAAACTTCAATATTCGGAAGAGCGGCTCCATCTTGATTTTTTACTGTTCCGGTTAAACTTCCTTTTGTTATTTGTACTCCGCAATACAACTGGTTACACTTTGCTGTGTTCATGCCCAGACTATTATCATACACCATATTTGAAAGAGGAATACCGCGATTAGTGGCTTCTTTTTCACATTGATATTTGTTCAGATTAAAACTGCAAAAAGTATCGGCTTTACAACAACCGGGAGAACACCAATAAGAAAATTGATCCGTAGGAACTTCTTTTCCCCCTAGCTGATTACAAACGCCGCGCGCATGTAACTGGCAATCTACACTGCAAGTTATTTCCTGACATTCGCTAAACTCTGCGCAACTAGACCCGGCAACAAAGTATTGATTTAAATCACAATCTGGATGTTGACTGCAATCGGCTCCTGCTTCCGTATCTAACACTCCGGGGACACAATAAAAGTCTTCACTGCCTTTAGGATAGACATAACAACCGGCGGTTTCTGCCAGAACAAAAAAAGAGGAATAAACTGCTAGAAGTAACACTAAAACTACTAAAAACAGGCCTCTTTTTTTCAACATCATACTCTAGGCTAATACAATAACTTTATCTTTATAAATGTTATCGGAAAATGGGGTCCGGGAACTTAGGAAAAAAAGAGTTAAACTTTTCCGGTGGTTATTGGATACTAAGACGATAAAAATGATTAAAAGTTTCTTTTTCTAAGCATCATTCGCACAACTATTATCTGCTTGGCAAACTTCGTTAAATTTTCCATCAAAATTGCCATCGCACATTTGTCCTTCGGCAGTACATCCGCAATGGAAAGAGATATCTTCTTCATAAACTGCTTCCTCTTTTTGTGCTAAAAGATTAATATCAAATACTTTTTTTTCGGTAGCTGGGCCAGTATAAGCTACTGCTTCTTGACATAAAGAAGAACATCCAAAAGTCCCGTGACACCAACCGGCTTCTTCCCCTTCACCCACATATCCAAATGCTGAAGTTCCTGCACATTTGGCATTGATGTTAGCGTTGCAACTATTTTGGCCCGGAGTACCGCAAATCAATTTCCCCTCCTTGAGTTCGTTCTTAAAATTGCCATCGCAAATATTACCCCTATTTCCACTACAAAATTGCTGTTGCACTTCTAATACGTATCCTTCTTCCTTTGGTGAAAAACCTTCAAAAGAACTGGTATAAGTGGTACCGGGATATTTTTTTGATGGAACTTGTCCATAACATCCGGATTCTGGATTAATAAAACAGGGCGAAGGATAATCTGGGCCGGCAATCTGCCAATCATTTGGATTCTCTGCTAGGCCAATACAGCAGCTATGAGTAGCTTCAAAGGGATTTATTTCCTCCTCGCCGACAAAATTTCCCTGAAGAGCGTTAAAATTAAATCCAGTATACTTCAAATTATGATTTGGATAAGCCCAGGGGTGTTCGGGATTTCTGTGCGGCACACATTCATTGACTACTAGGGTAACTGTTGCAGATTTAGATTTATCAAACATGGCACAATAAGTAGCATCAAAAGATAGATTCAATGCTCCTTTTTTTGTTACTTCGCTAAAATGATTGAAAGGCCCTTTCAATAGCAAATTCCATTTTTCGGAAGTAATGTCATTTTTATATCCAGCTAGTGTACAGTCATTGGATTTTGATCCGCCGCCGGGAAAACTAAAACAACCTTTATTTCCAACAACTTGCAAACCGCTAGGTATCTTATAATCAAAATTCTCTGTCCCAGTTCCGTTTTTGTTGGCGTAGATTAACCTTACCTCTTGCGAATATAAAGCTAAAGAAGTTTCTTGAGGAAAGAATACTTGTAAGAAACTAGGATCCTCTTTAGATACTAAGTAGGCATTTCCTTTGGGGAAAATCTCATTATAATTTTTAAGCTGCCCTTCCGAAGTTCGGAATTTATAAGGCATAACAAAAGAAACTCCTAAATCCAGGGGCCGATCGACTAACACCCTAACATCCTGCCAATCTTGCACACTATGTTCGTCGCTTGCATAAGTACGAATCTGGTATGGTGTCTTTTGTTCAGCCACATTGGTACGCACATAGTTTTGTCCTCCAGCATTGCCAAAATCTTCGCTAAGAACGGCGTAACTTGCTTTATCTTCATCAGGATCTTTTGCTGAAAGAGTAAAATTGATTATTCCCATTTCTGGATCGCCTTTGATTACCAGATAATCATATCCTGCCGCTGGACATTCCATGCGATGCACATAATCTAATGCCGGAGGCCTATTTTGTCGTGCAAATTGGAAGGTATACAATTCCGGCGAATTTAAAACGCCAGATGACTTAAAAATAAACGCGTCATCTCCGTTAGGTAAAGGTTGGCGAGACATCTCTACTCCCAGAGAAGCATATTGCTCGGAAAATAAAGCCTGTTGACAGAAAAAATAATCTTTAAACGGAAGACAATTGCTGTTTTGAACTTCAATTTCATTTCCATAGGTAAAAGAAGTGTTTTCCAACGCGGTTTTATTATAATTAAAATCAACATATTGCCAATCCATTCTCAATGGAAAATTAACTGCCGTATCTAATAAGGTTTTAAATCTGGTGGGATAAAAAAAATCAAATTGTGATACGTGGAAAAACTCTTCATCCCCCAAACTTAACTTGAGAGGATAATTTGCTTTAACATCAATGCCATTGTCATGAATGGCCAAATTAATGTCAATCTCTTCGGATTCTAACACTGCGTTGCTGGAGATATTATTTTTTGTAAATTCTGAGACGCACCAAACTGTCCTATTTGACAGAAAACGTCGTAAATCGTTTTGAATAGTGCTGATTTTCAACTCCAAAGAACCAAAACCAACTTGGGTATTTGGATAAGAATACCTACAGAATTCTTCCGGCCCTGATTCGTTGTTGCAAGGATAAGCATTTTCATATTTCAGGTAAGGGTCTCTAATTACTCCATAAAATACGCGATCGTTGCCTATGCTAACCCCAGATATTCCTTCTTCGAAATTCCTTGTCCCGCCGGGTTGATCGCTCCATAGCCTTGCCTGCTTTCCAATCAACACTAATCCTTTTTCCAATTCATCAGTTAAGCAATCTTCTACAAAAATGCGCAGCGCTTCTTTTTTGAAAGTCTTGGTAAGAGTTTTTTCTTGAATTTCCTGCAGCTGCCCGGTCTTGATACCTGCGCTTAAGCTGAACACAAAGATAAAGACAAACAAAACCAACAGCCCTAGAATCATAAATACTGTAATCTGGGCTGATCGAGAAGCGGGCATAGTTCTAACTCTACCTACGCTCTTTTTGTACATAGAGAAAAGAAAAGATTTGAAACTTATAAATCTATACTGAAGGCAGATAGCCTTCATATATACAAAGACACCCATAATCGATTGGAAAATCTTGTGCCTTTGATATATTCCGATTAAGAAAAAATAAGTTTTGTTATAAAAAGAATAAAGAAAAGCTGAAAAGAAAGAAAAAAATTATCTTCTTTTTTTATGGAGCGCTCTTTGGATGCTTACTTCTTCTTTGAGAACTTTCCCAGTTAATTTTTGAATGTTCATTTCCATGGAAGCAACTCTTTTTTCCAGTAAAATCAGAACACGCAAAGAATATACTATCGCTAAAAGCGTTCCAATGATGACTGCCAGAATAACCTGCTGAATTTCTAATAGGGCCATTTTCTACACCTCTTTTATATGAACTAACCTATGATTGAAACAATATATTTAGGTATATAAACATTACGGTGATTATAACATAAATCTTTATAAAATAAGGTGCAAATCAAGACAATATGGATGGATACGAACAATTATTGAAGAAGGCTCAGGAGGAACTTCCAGAACAAACCCAAGGTGGAGAAAGGTTTACTATTGAAAAAATTAAGGGCCACCTAGAAGGAAATAAAACCATTCTTGCTAATCTTAAACAAATTGCTAAAAACTTGCAAAGAGATGAGAATCATCTTTTGAAATATCTGCTACGAGAACTGGCAACCCCGGGAAAATATGAAAAAGACCGGGCTATTTTGGGAACAAAAGTTGCAGCATCCGCTATCAACAAAAAAATAAAGAAGTATGCCAGTGAATATGTTTTCTGTTCTGAATGTAATAAGCCAGAAACTAAACTTATTGAAGAGAAAGGGATAACTTACCTCCGCTGCCAAGCCTGTGGAGCAAAAAAACCGGTCAAAAACATCTGAGAAGAATCTACCAAGATGGAATACATCGTTTCTAAAAAGCAGAGCCAATTCGGATTGTTAGTCGTGGTGACTGATTCTGATATTGTTGGTAAAAAATTTGAAGAGGGGCGGCTGCAGTTGGATTTAACCAAAAAATTCTATCAGGGAGAAAAGAAAAATAAAGAAGAAGTTAAGCAGATAATGATAACGGCAAGGCATCTGCATCTTACTGGAAAGAATACGGTAGCTATCGGAATAGAGATGGATTTAGTTGATCCAAAAAAAATAATTTTTGTCGACAAAATCCCCCATGCTGAAATCATGAATGAGTGATTAAATGTTTATTCTAATAATTAACCACCCCTATAGAAATACTCGAGCTTATTCTTTTTTCTCAGCTTCTAAAATATCTTGAATTTGTTTCTTTAAAATGGGAAGTTCGTCCTTAACAATATCCCAAAGTAACTTTACATCAACACCAAAGTATTGATGTATTAATTTGTCCCTTGTTCCGGTTATTTTGCTCCATTTGACTAAAGAATGTTTCTCTCTAAATGAAAGAGACAAGTTCTTGACGGCTTCACCAATAATCTCTACTCCTCGTGTAACTGCATATTGTTTTTCTTTATCTTTTAGAAAAATATCTTTTAACACTCCTTTGGTAAATTCTTCTATATTTTCAATATTCTCCAGAATGTGACTCAAAAAAATGATTGAACTTTTCTTCATAAAATTTTAACCTCATCATTATTAATATATTTCTTAATGAGGGGATGAATTGCACCATAGGTCAATAAATCTACTTTTTTCCCTAAACACTGTTCAAGTTCTTGTTCTAATCCAACAAGGTCAAAATAATTTTTCCTTCCCTTGAATTGTATAACTATGTCAATATCACTTTGTTTCTTTGCTTCCCCCCTTGCATAGCTGCCAAATATCCCCGCTTTCACTACTCCGTTCTTCTTTAAGATAGGTACGGCTATTTTAGCTATTTTTTGCAGTTGCTTGTCTTTGATTTTCATAACATTAGTAAACAAATTATACTATTTAAAATCTATGCTGGTTTAGAATCAATCCTTATAACAGTTATATAATCGAAACAGTTATATAACTGATATTCAAAAAAATGAGGTGTTGTGAATGAAGAAAACAATAGTTATAGGTTTATTAGTTCTATTTATGTTTTTAGTTTCTTGCGCTCCGCAGATTACCAATGAAGAATTGGAAGCGGAATTGGCAAAATTGACTCCTGAACAGCGGGAAGAATTGCTAGCTGATTTAGAAAGTAAAGGCAATAGTGCATTCGCTGGACAGGCAGTAAGACAGGAGTCTACCATTAAATATGGAATTTCAAAAGCCGCATCAACGGCTCCTACGACGCAAATTAAAACAGTCGTAAACAAATTATTAACACAAACTCCTACCGTAGCAGATACTAGTGTGGAAGGTAAAGCTGCTCAATTTTGTAATAAGCCGGAAAATGCTGGTAAGAAGACTCATTATTGTAGTGAATTTGGTAATACTGAAATCAAATATGATAGATTTCGGTGTGCAAGGAAATATCCCATTCACGTGATTGATACAACTTACAAAAAATCTTTACTCTATCCAGAGGTAGATACCTGCCAAGAAATACTTGGAACATTTTTAGACCAGCCAGATTATGCAACTGTTGGCTGCTATGACAGTGACGGCGGAGGAGTGGAAAAATTGAGTGATGGCACACACCCGCATGCAGCAGAAGTGGGATATGTTGAAATCATTCAGCTTCAGACCGGAAATAAAGCTCCTACTGCATTAAGTGCAGCAGCTAACCCAATAAAAGAACTCGATGCTTGTTCTGGTGTGTTTGTTGATAATGGAGTTGTTCATAAAAATCCTGAGGGTGAGCCATCAGTATGGAATGTTGGGTGTCATGTGGGTTATTACGGCGAGGGTCCTTTTACATGGACTGATGCAACTTTTATGCAAAGTAGCAAGGGTTATTATGAGATGGGTTTTCCTCCGCCAGGTTACGTTGATCCAGAAACCCCTTGTCTTTGGTATAGATTTTGGGATAATCCAGGTAGTATAGATCCTGCTCATTCTAAGGATACCGTACATAACTTTGCCAGTTACGGGGCGTACTTGTACGAGCGGAAGTGTCCTGCACTGTTTGAGAACCCTTCAGTCGAGCATAATACGAAAATGTTTCATTGCGGTTACGAAACTGGTTTCCAATGTTTTAAAAGAACATGTGATGCAAGCCTGCCGGCAAAAGGATGTAAGGGGGATGAAAAATGCAAAAAGAATGGTCCGTGGCGAATTCTGGTCTCCACGGTAGAACAATAACTTTCTTCTTTTTTTCTTTCTTTTCTAACTCATAAAACTTCCTAATCCAACTTGCTTTTCTTTCTCTTTGCCAAAGACCTGGTCAACCTGTTCTTTTAGCAAATCCAAAGTTTGTTTCAGATACGGGGAAAAGTCATATTTTTCTGCAAGTTTAAGTGAAGGTATTAAATATTTAATCACTGAACCTTCAGAGATAGTAAATATCAATCTCCCGCCGCAAGTGACACATTTGTTGATTAGTGGCGGCCGGCGGTATTTGTCATTGCATTTGACGCAACGAAACTGCTGCATGGAGAACTTACGCAAATTGCCTTTAATATCCCGCAGGAAATGTTTTTGGATGACTAATTTGGCCACGTCGTCCATATCTACGGCACGGACTTTTTTTGCTATTTCCATCTGTCCAAATAATTTTTCTTCCATGGAAGGCAATATTTTATAGGCTGAACATTGGATTCCTTTATTGAAGTTATCGACATGGTGGGTAAACCCGTAACCCTCGTATTGTTTTTCTGTTCCTAAACGATCTGAAAGTTGTTCTACTTTTTTCTTTTCTGTTCCATAACGCACTTCCCAGGGATTTTTAAATTCCAATGATGCTTCGTACATTTCTAAAGGATATTTCCAGACCATATCAATGCCGTGCACCTGGTCATCTACTTCAGTCGGATTAAGGAAGGAAGTAAGAACCAATGGTGCGTCCATGGTCGATCCGCGGGTGTTGGGAAGAAATTGCCGCGAGAAATTCAGCAGAGCATCCATCAACAACATTACAGCTGCTTCATCGCCGTCACATTGTTTAGTCAGAATAGAGTTGGCTACCACGGTGTTGCCGTCTACATTAAGGCAATAACTTTCCTCTTCTGGAAGAAGCTCTACAGTACTGACCGTATCGAACATGAAATCAGCAGTGTAATTCTGAGCAATCGTTGTTGCTTTCCGGGAATCAACGAGTTGAGAAAGAATGTTTTTCTTTCGAGAAGAGATGAAATCAACGTGTTGAGAAAATCTTTTCATAAAAACACTTTGAATTGTTCCCTTAGTGACTGTGAAAGAGGGTATTGTTCTTCCTTTTTTAATATAAAACTCTCGTACTTTTGGTCCGGGTAATTTAGTATAAGTGTAGTTTTTAACGAAGATGCCCATTTGGCCGAAGACAAAATCGAGATCACGAAGCAGACCTTCGCTTACTGTGTCAAAGGACGCGCGGAGATCGCTAGGGCTGACTGAGCCGTCACCTTCAAAATATCCCGATAATAAATAGCCCAGTTTTTCATTAGGTAAATTTAGAAACAAGGGAGGAATTCTCTTTTCATACGCCGAAGACCCGCATTTCAGAATCGATGTAAATAAATAATATAAAATTCTGCTCGAATAGGTCAGTCGATCTTTTTTATTTTCGGTAATTTTTAAACCAAAAAGAGCAAGCATGTTTTTTTGTACAAAATCCCGTATCTCTTGATTTTCTGCTGCAATATATATTTGGTAAAGCCTTCCTGGAACTTTTCGAGAATAACCTTCGGCAATATAAAGACCAATCAGCTGTAAAAATTCTTTAGTGATGTGAATGATCGAGGGGATTGTAACTGTGTCTCTTTTCGCAGCAAGACACAAGGAAGAGGTGTCTTTTACTACACCGACTTGATATAGCTGGTTAATAAACGCAACGGGATAAGAATCTCTGCTTGTGTAATTATCATAATCTCTCTTAGAAAAGTATTTTTTTGCTTCTGCCTTTACTTCCTTACAAACAGCATTAACTCCTCTCACCATGACCCATTCCTCATGGACTAAAGCCTGAAATAAATTAATCTCGGTACGATCCGCTTTGGGAATTTGCAACTGATAAGGTATGGCTAGAGTATCGCCTGTTTTTATTTGGTGTGCTAATATTATTTTTGGTTTATTTTTTTCATAAACGATTTGTTTGTGATTAACAGTAACTTTAAGGGTGCGACCAAGCTGGGTTGTAAATTTAATCAGGGGTTGCGGGGTATGTTTTGTAAAGTTATGAACTTGAACAACTTTGTTACCTGCCCCGACGGTTTTTATTCCTTGCACACGTACTTCCTTAGTTCCATAATCGTCAACAACGTCCACGGGGTTGGTTTTTTCAACAACATCCCCTATTTTTTTAATTTCCCAGGTGCTGCCATTATGTAATGGGATATATGTGTCTTTATCAAAACAGTCCCTACGCAATCCGGCGTGAAAAGTGGGATGAGCTAGTAACCCTTGTGTTTTTGAAGAACCAATAATTCTTCCCACTAAACCGGCAGATATGTGCGGTGCTAGAGCAACGACTAAAAGTCAAACCAATTCTTCTTCTTTCTTGATATTATAAA
>CAYHVV010000010.1:0-19558 GCA_964360115.1 uncultured Methanosarcinales archaeon
CAGCAAATTTTGAATAAATTACTCTAACCAGTGGATTAAGGATTTTTAAAAATCCAGTGAAAAGACGGGCATCACAAACAACCAGTCTCCCTCCGGGACGAAGAACATCATAGCATCGGTTAAGTGCTTTTACCCAACCAGGGATTGCACTAATACCGAGAATACTTAAAACGCCATCAAAATTATTTTCGGTTATTTTAAGTTGTGCTGCATCACCTTGAATTAATTTTATATTATCCCAACGATTTTGTTTAGATAATTTTTTTGCGGCATCAAGCATTTCCTGGCTATAATCAAAACCAACAATTTTTCCCTCTTTACCTACTGCTTCGACCATATACAAAAAATTTCTACCGGAACCACAGGCGACCTCTAAAACGTTGTTGCCGTTCTTGAGATTCAGTTTTTCAACCGCTTTCTTTCTTATAGCTTTTGCTCTCCCTAAAAATGTGATTGCGTCCTGCGCACTATAAAGGGAAGGAAATCTCCCCCAAAAAGAATAGACTTTTCTTACTTTCTCTAATTTTTCAATCTTAGAATCTGTTGTCATTTTTATAGGGGGGTTGAATGATTTATATAAACTTTTTTATGCATGCCAGAATGAAATTACAGATAATCAATACTCAATTACATATACTTTAAATTTAGGTTCTTCTAAAGCGATTACTTTAGCATCTGGGACAAATTCTTCCTTCACGATTGCTTTCCATTGGTGAGATACTTCCGATTCACCATCGCTCACAACTACAGATATTTTCTTTTCGCTGGCAGTAACAAAAGTTCTTTCCACTAAATTTGATCCGGTAACAATATCTGTTCCAGGTTCAAAAGTCCAAATGTAGGTAAGATTGCCGCCATCTGTATCAAAAACATTGACAGAAAAATTGAAGGGCTGGCCAGGACGCAGTACAACCTCTTCCGTGGGCGCAAAACTGCTTATCACTGGTATTTGGTTGACATTTTTAACTATTAATTTTACCGGATGATTAACATCAAATTCCTTATCAGAAACAACAAAACTTATCCAGCGTTCTTGTTGACTGTCAGATTGCTTGTTTAAGAAACTTATTTCACTCAGAGACGAAGTTGTTGAAGTTTCTGGTATTCCTGCAGCAAAACTATAATCCGGTTTCCAAACTAAAGTGTTATTGCGGAAGGAAGCACCTTTAGGCAAGTTTTCAACAGACACAGATAATGAATCATTGTCATCATCGAATACTTCAATTGGGAGAACAAATTCTTCTCCTTCCAATAATACGTATTCATCATGAGGCACTATTACCGCGGGCTGCCTATTCTTCTGCAACACTTTTACAATAACTGGCAAGGTTTGCGGAGAAAATCCATCAGTAGCTGTGACATAAATGGTATATTCTCCTGCATCTTCGTATGCAGTTTCCCATTGTCCTTTTCTTTTATGTACTGGTTCAGTAAAATAATATCGTACAATATCTCCATCAGGATCATAAGCGCTAGGTTCTAACTGCAAGACTTCTGCTTCAGTAACCATTAAGGTAGACGGCACTTTTAACACTGGAACTTGGTTGGAATTATAAATCAGAACTGGAACTTCTCCCGTAGAACAAAGATCCTGGCTGCAAACTGTTACTTCCAATAATTCTTTTTTTTGCCGTAATAATCGTTGTTCTAATCGAAGAGCATTAAGGATATTACTGAGCATACCGCCTCTTCTCTTAATATAATCATATCCTGGAGACCAGGTAAAAGTATTTGTTTCTTTATCAAAGAGAGCTCCTTCCGGAGCATTTAGGAATGAGATATTTAGAACATCTCCATCCGCATCAGAAGCGTTAACTACAAAAGATAAATTCTCACCTTCATGCACTTCCAATTTATCTGGTAAACGTAGTTCAGGAGCACGATCTACATTAAGAATAGTAACTTCTAATTTCTCTTTGACTTTCTCGGTTCCATCTGAGATATAATAATGGATTTTGTATTCTCCTGCATCTTCAGAAGTGGTCTGCCAATTTCCGGAGCTATCAAATTGTTCATCAAAAGTATAAGTAAGCGTATCCCCATCAATATCTTTCTCTGGAAGTTGAAGTGTAATTACTTCTCCTTCTTTTACCGTAAGCGGCGACAATTCTACTTCTGGTTTACGATTAACATTTTCAACAGTCACTTGCCATTTTTGTTCAAGGTCATAGTTTCCATCTGTTACTCTCAAAAGCAATTCGTATTCTCCGGCGCTTTCAAAATTAAAAAAGTATTCCCCTTTGTTTTTTGAAGCGATATTCTGACCGTTAATTGTCCAAGAGTATGAAACTGGATCATCATCTCCATCTACTGCTTCCGCATAAAAAGAAAAAGCTTGATTTTCTTTCACTGAAACTTCATCTTGATCTGAAAAAGAACTGATTACTGTCGGCGGTTGATTAGTATTAAGCACTTCTATTTCTATACGTGCAGGAACAGTATACTCTCCGTCCAATATACTAAATTTAGCTACAAAATTTCCTTGATCATCATATTCCGGCACCCATAGCCCGGATTGATCAAAAGGTCTGGTAAAAACATATTCCAAAACATCATTATCTGGGTCTACTACAAACTGCTTCAAATCTAAAGTCTGCAGTTCTTTGATAACCACTTTCTTTTCTTTCAAATAAGGAGGTTGATTTTTATTTTCAACAATTAACTTCACTTCTTTGGTGGTTTGGCTAATTCCGTCAGAAGCAACAATTTTCAGCAGGTATTCTCCTGCATCTTCATATCCGGTTTGCCATTGGCCATTCTTATCTAAAGGAGGAGAATAAGAATAAGTTATTTGATCGTTATCTGGATCAAGAGCTTCCGGAGAAATAGTCACAAGATCTGTTTCCTGCACCTGAAATGTCTTTACAGCGCCCATAGCGCCAGGGATTATTAATAGAAATGAAAAAAGTACAAACAAAATTAACATTTTTTGAATATTCATGTAGTTGGACTTTTCTCCGAAGATAAATTGCTGAAAAAGAAAAAAAATCAATTCACAGCTAATTTTATTTCAATTATTTCTGGAGGCATGTTGACATCTTCAACAAGCACTTTCACTTTTTTAGTAACAACGCCTTTTCCGTCATTTGCAGTAACGGTCACAAAATATTCTCCATGATCAGTGAAACTTGTTTTCCATACTCCACTATCTCCAACCGGTTCGCTCACCGTGACAGTTACGTTATCGCCATCAAGATCAGTAACTTTAGGTTGAAGGGTAACAACTTCTCCTTCTTTTACTGTCAAATCTTGAAGATTGGTTAAAACTGGAAGTTCATTCACATCATCAACAACCAAGGTAAATGTTTTCTCAGTCTGCAATTCTCCGTCGCTGACGACAACTTTCACTTGATATTCGCCGGCACTGGTATGATCTGTTGCAAAAGTATTGCTCTCTAAAGGTTCCGAGACCGTAACTGTAACTTTATCTTTGTTAGGATCAGAAACTATGGGTTTGAATTTGACTACTTCTCCTTCCTTAACATGCATATCTACTACGCCGTTTAATTGAGGAGCAACATTGACCCTGTTAACTACTATCTTCATCTTTCTTTCAGTGGTAAGCTTTCCATCGGTAGCGGTGAGAGTAACAACATATTCACCAGCATCGCCATAATTGGTTTTCCACTGTCCAATTTTATTTAATGGAGAAGTAAAAGAATATTCAACAGAATCTTGATCAGGATCGCTTATTTTCACATTAAGCTTGACCATCTCGTTTTCATTAACTTCAATCACTTGCATCTCTTCGTTCTTTACTGGTTCCTCAGTAAGTTCTGGAAGGACAACTTCTTCTTCTACTTTTTGTTCCTGTACCTCTGGAACTTCACTTTCTGGTGGTGCAGGTTTGTTTTCTAACTGCAGCTCTTGCTCAACCTTAGCAATCTCATCTACTAATTTAGTATCTTCCTGATTTTGCGGCTGTGTTTTGTAATTTACACAACTGACTAAAGATATTAATAATATTACACTGAAAATAATCATCACTACTTTTTTCATTATTCATGCACCCCTGATTTACTTATACCAAAAGTCCTAAGATTCTAAACATTCAGGACTTTTGTATATCCTAAAAATCCCGATTTAATGTTCGGAAGTCAAGGATTTTTAGTATACACCCCTATTTTAGATTATGCTGATAAAGTGTGATATTTAAAGATTTAGAGGCAGAGGAATATATACCAGCGGACATAAATAATTGAAGAAGAATGTCTACGGCGTATCCACTCCCGCACTGGACTGGTTCGGAGATGGTTTATATATTTGCTTTTCACAATCCAAGAGAGTGATGAAAAATAAATTTAAAACTCCAACCGGTATAAACAATCTTCTCGCTGAAGAAATAGGTTTGCATTTGGGAGATGGAAGTATGAATTATTATAATAAAAGAGGGTTATTCCAATTAAGAGGTCATATTAATGATGACAAAGAACATTATCTTTCAAGAATACAAGTAATCTACAAAGAACTTTTCAACATTGATGTTAAACTAAGAGCAATGCCTTCTACAGGAGTTTATGGTTTTCAGATATGGTCGAATGAGTTAGTAGATTACAAAAGAAAGGTTTTTGGTTTGCCTTTAGGTAAAAAGGTTAATTTTTCAATTCCACCGGAAATTATTCGAAGTGAAGAGTTGTCTAGAAACTTCCTTCGAGGTTATTTTGACACTGATGGCTGTTTATATCTTGAAAATAAGAGAGGTAAGCCTTATCCTAGAATAGAAATGGCTTCTATTTCCGAGGAATTTGTCAAACAGTTAAGAGATATTCTTACTAAACTTGGCTTTAAGTTCTCTTACTACAAAGAGAATAGAACAAAACGGGGTTGGTTTGATTTGCATAGGATAATTATCAGAGGAAATGAGATGACTTTGAAATGGTTTAATGAAATTAAGCCCGCAAATCAAAAACATGTTAGAAAGTTTGAAAAATTGAAAATGGTGGCCCCGCGGTGATTTGAACACCGGACCTTTATCGGGATTTCTCCTCACGATGTCTTTGCTTTGCCTAGCATATCAGTTTCGCATCCTTACGGATCGTGCGCTCCACCAGACTAAGCTACGGGGCCGTACCAAAGCAGAATAGTAGCTCATTTTTAAAGATTACGGGAATATATAGTAATTGTGAATTATTTTCGAACATTTGTTCACAATTACTAATAGCAAATGTGTGGATAAATGTACGAATACTTAACACATTTGCTATAATGAAAGATACAAGTAAGTTATAACGATTGGTGTCTTTCAAGCATTATAGGCAATTCTGTTGATGGGAGTAGAAAAACAGAATTGTCTTATTAGATAATTCTAGCAAATAATTATTCTAATCACCAGAATTATCTATAGTTGCAGAAACACTTATAATTAACTTTTGTCCGCAACTAATAATTCAAAAAGCAACCGTAAGATTATGGTGCCTACTGTTTACTTTTCTGTTTTTTGGATTCGTGATAACGTAGAATTTCCTCTCCAAGGTCTTTCTGATCAATAGCTTGGCCATTTTTGTAAATTTCTACCGAAACAAGCGACCGATCATATAATCTATTACTTATCAAACTATTGTTTAGCTTTTGTATTGTCAGGGATGCAAGCCAAGTTACCCAGGGATCTTCACTGGAACCACTAAACTTAAAGCTTTTCTCACTATTTCCCCCATGATCATAGTTAAGGACAAATTCAAGAGTATATACTGGTTTTTGTTCAGTCATAAGAAGCACAAGGCACACTCTTTTTTAAACATTATGCACAATATTTATATCTAACAAAAACTCTTGAATAGTTATGGCAAAGATTCTCGTAGGCGGACCGGAAGGACAACATAAAGATGTCCATGATGATTTAGTAACAAGATTACAGCAAGAACATGATGTTACTTACATAAAGAATGATGGACGGGCAATGTTTTGGGAAATTGCTAAAACACCTTTGGTTCCAACAGAAAAAAGATACAATTTAGTATTATATGATAGCGACCTATTTTATCCTGGCGCAAAATCAGACCAGAAAATAGAATATTTTGAAGCAATCACGGCAAAATATCTGGCAAGCGCACAAGCAAAAGTAATCATTCTTGCAGAATATGATCTTGCTGCGAATTTGCGACCATCGGTAGAAAAAGCTGGATTTATGCAGGTTGCTGAACCTTACAACCCAGATAGAATAGTGCGTGACATTAAAGGCATCTTGGAAATAAAAACAGCCGGTTTGGACGTGAAATAAATGGCTAGAATACTCTATGGCGCCCCGGAATCAGAACGCGAAGAAGAAAATAATTTAGTCGTTAGATTAAACGAAAAACATAAAGTACAATACCTCAACGACTTCCTGGGATTCGCTTTTGAAATATCTAGATGTAAAGATTCTATATTGTTACCTAAAAAATATGATCTCGTCATTTATGACACTAAAACATATGGAGAGAATTGGTCACCGGAAGTTAGGGCAGATTGTTTTAAACAGAACATTACCCGATACTTTTTGAGAAAAGAAACGCCCGTAATTATACTTGCTGATGAAGAGATTAAACACAAAATTGAACCAGGAGTGAAAAAATCTCATCTCCATTACTTTGCACAACCTTATTCTGTTGATGAAGTGGTTGCAAAAGCAGATTCTCTTCTGTCAAAACCGCGAAGAAAGAAACAATAACAACTTTTATAAAATATCTATTGAAAGAGACAATAGAATGAAATACACTATCCTAGACTGCTACACCGATGAAGCTTCAGGCCTAGGTGTGCCTCCGTATTTAGGGACTTATCCGAGATATATTTACGGACAATTGAAAACTGAAGGACATGATGTTTCCTATATCACCATTGATGATCTGCGTTTATGGAAAAGATACAAAAAAGTCAGAAAAGAACCTTCTGAAAAAGAAAAAACTAACATCCGGATTTACAATTTAACTAATAACGATGCAGAAGAAACATTAACTAACACCGACATTTTGATTATTATTTTAGGCGTCCACGTACCGGGAAAATATTTGACTGCTTTGCCGGGAACTTTGGAAGAAATTGTCCCTCTACTCAGTGACGTTAATTGCAAAAAAATTCTTACTGGTCCGGCAGTCTTTGGAACACAATCAGAAGGGGGCAAATTCTACGAAAAGATACAACACGATTTTGAGATTAAAGATTACTGTGTCTCCTTTGCTAAATTAGATTCCTTTGCCCTAGCCGGAGCAGAAATCATGGCTCATATCCCTGACAGAAGGATAATTGAAATAGAGACCGGCCGGGGATGTAAAGTAGGTAAATGCAGTTTCTGTACTGAACCTATCAAAAGTAAATTTGTCAACAGGAAGATGGAATCTGTAGTGAAAGAAGTAAAAGCATATTATAATCGGGGAGTAAGATATTTTCGCCTAGGTAAACAGGCAGACTTTTATGCTTCAGATCGGCCGATTGAACTTCTTCAAAAAATCAATAAAGAATGTCCGCAAATTGAAGTGTTGCAAATAGATAATGTCAATCCTAATTCTGTGGTTGCGCCGGGTGGAGAAGAAATTACCAAAGCAATTGCTGAATACTGCACTCCGGGAAATATTGCTGCTTTGGGAGTAGAGAGTTTTGATCCTGTTGTGGTAAAAGAAAATTTGCTGAATACCGCGCCAGCTATGGCCATGAAAGCGATTAGAATCATTAACAAATATGGTGCAGAACGGGGAGAAAATGGATTGCCTAAATTTCTGCCCGGGATAAATATTATTTTTGGTTTGTTGGGAGAAACAAAAGAAACCCATCGTAAGAACATGGAAGCATTGCAGCAAATTATAGACGAAGGATTGATGCTGCGCAGAATTAACATCAGGCAAGTCGCAGTGTTGCCGGATACATACCTAGAGAAACACGGCGGAATAAAATATTTTAGGAAAAACAAGCAATACTACTGGAAATGGCGGAATGAAATCAGACAGAAAATAGATTATCCGATGTTAGGTAAGATTTTGCCGAAAGGGACTATCATGACTGATGTTTTTACCGAGATGTACGACGGAAAAACTACTTTCTGCCGGCAGATGGGAACCTATCCGCTGGTGATTGGAGTAAAAGGCAGATTGCCGTTAAATCAAAAAATCAAGATTAAAGTAGTTGATTATATGCTGAGAAGTATTGTGGGAGAAAAGACGGAATAATATTATTTTCAAACGCAATGCTTACATTTCATAACCACCGGGCTTCTCTTCTCACTTCCGGATTATTTTTTAACTTAATAAATAGTAGCCCGAGAATTATTACAATCACCATCACTAAAAAACTGCCATACAGAAATCTGTTTAAGAGATGTAAAATATATTGTCCAATAGTGAGGTCTGAGTAAGGAAATAAAAATACTCTAAAGACAAACGCTTTAAGTCCGTGAATGATAAAAGAATATAAAATCCCTAAAAATAGAACATTCTTGAAATTAAAGTTATAAAATACCGTAAGTTTAATTACCGAAAAAGCCACCATTAAAGCCCAGAGAGCCTGAGTAATGTTTAAAATGAAAGGCAGACCATATTTTTCACTAAGTGGAACTGCCACATAGTATTGTGATATTACCACTAAAACCGCACCGATAATATAATACTTAATCGGCCAAATATATTCTTTTAAAGTTTTTCCAAATAGTTTCATTTTGTTACTCTCCCTCCGGCTTTACTTCTTTTTCTGAACTCTAAAATAAAATACAGTATCGCTCCAAGAGGGATAAATATGTAACCAAAAAATACAATCAAAAACCACCATATTTTTTTCAGATGCAGAAATTCTTTTCTTGTTAAACAATGTATCCACATCCAAACCCAAAATAATGGTGCGAGAGCCATAAATATGAATAAGAAAGCGATGAACCCGATGCTGGATGAATTCCAGCGGAATAGGCTTTTAACAGCGAGATTGCTCTGAATATAATTACGGACTATGTCTGAAATTAATGATGATGTTACTCCAAAAATGGCATTATAGGAGCCTTCCAATTGCATATAAGCTGTGTGAGAATTATTTTGATCCAGATAGTAGTTGACCGTATTAGATTTGTTGATAGCCAAATCCAGATTAGATAAAACATCTTTAAGAAGAATATTTTTATTCTCAATCTCTCCTGTGCCATAAGTGGTGGTGCGGTCAAAAAGTATAAAGTCAGGATCTTTAAAATAATAGGAATACTCCTGCCATAGATAATGCTTGAATTGTTCCAACAAAGAAGGCCAATTTTCAGTAGCACCAATAATATTCTTTACTAGGCTTTCTTCAATTTCGGGCTGTACAGATAAATAATTGTTTTCCTGCTGCGCTTTAATCGCTTTGGAAATCAAAAATACAGAATCTGCTTTTGGAGAAGACGTTGAAAGATTTAGCGCCTGATAACCAAGCTCTGTGTTATACGCCTGAAAAAATTCCAAATTCTCATTTATCCCTTTCGTAGATATAAGTTCATAGATGTCCTCATAAAAAGGTTCATCAAAGAAAAATAACCAGTCATCACTGTTTTTCATATCGAGATCAGATATCTCCATAGACAGTGAAACATTCACTTCTTCAATGTTTATCCCTTCTAGAATATAATCATAATTGCAATCGGGAACTGTAGCTTCTTTGCAACGAACAGGAAGAAGTGGCGCCTGAATCGCAAAAGAAGGAGACTTCACTCCCCAAGTTGGATCAAGAGGTATCCAACCATAAGGAGGGAGATATATTTCAGCAGAAGCGTGTGGTTCTACTTTTTCTCTTTGAACATAGAGAGTGACGTAGCGCGAAGGAATGCCCGCAGCTCGTGCAAGTGCAACGAAAAGCTTAGCATAATCATCACATATCCCACTTTTGGTTTGAAGAGTCAGCAGCGCTCCAGTTTTTACTTTTTCCCCTTCGTCTAAAGCGAGCTCTTTTTCGTAATCATAGATTATAGTGTCGGTAATCCAGCTATAAATCCTATATGCTTTCCAGAACGGATTTGTTTCTTCACCGACAATCTTTTTTGACAGCTCCTGAATCTCAATGCTATCAACTTCCATACCTCCCTCTGGCAGGGTAAACTTATTGAGCAGTTCTTTATCCACAGATTCACTTATTTTTGTCGCATCTATCCTTGAGAAATAATCTAAGCCAAATAAGAGGGCAGTATAACTTACATTAACTTCTATGCTTTCGCCGGGGGGCAATTCATGTATATCTAGCTTTATGAAATCGTTTTCCCCCTGTTCAATAGTATAAGGAACGTCTGTGCTGATATTAAACAATTTCACAAATAAAGAAGGGTAATAGCTTTTAAAAGAAGGAACAGACAGCTTTATCTCTCTCGCAGTATCTACACCATCATTTTTTACGATGATATTTCTTTCAATAAATATAGGGATTGTGCCCGTAAGCTCAAATGGTATTTCTGGACTTTCGAGCTCATCTGTACCCTTGAACTCAAATACTACGTCATCGGTCAAACAGGAGCCAGATAAAGCACAGATACCTTTTTCTCCACCTTTAAGAATAGCTTTAATCTTTCCCTCTAATGGCTTTGATGGAATAAAAGTAATGGTAGAGCCAACGTCAAGATAGCCTTCCATCAATTGATTATTTTCATCATAAACTCTAAAATTATCCTTATTAACTGTCTCAGGATTCAAAAATTGATTTGTAAAAAAAGTAAACGTTGGTCTGGGCTCCCTATATAAGCATAAATTATAGCTGGTGTTTATTCCTTCATAAAACTTTTTAGTATAAGGGTCAATGTATGTTTGAGAATAACTATGCTCATTAGCGCATGGTTCACTGGCGAATATCTGCAAAGGCGCAACAACTTTTTCTTGAGATTTAATTTGTAAAGATGCGGAAGAAATAACTCCTCTTTGGCCAACCTCTATTAAACTTTTTTTCTGATCAAAGCTGCTGGTTATCTCAACTGTTCCTTCATAAACAGTAACAACAGTTTCATTTTCTTGCACATCTACTTCATATTTAGTGCCTCGAGAAGCCATTGAACTACTGGGGGTGTTAATATGAAAATAATCCCCTCCTCCTTTCCCAAAAAATCTCCTCATGTCCACCAATAATTTTCCGGCGGTTACTTTTAAAGACACGAGTAGGGGCTGCTGGATTAATTGATACATATTCAATGCTACAACAGAGTTTGGGCCGATAATCACACTTGAACCGTCAGCCAGGATGATTTTAGCATAGCTGTTCGGACCAGTTATGACTTTATCACCATCACGAAGAACTCTGGCCTGCCAGATGGGAGAACCACTGCCCATTTCTTTTTCTTTGAGAGAACTAACTTGACCATCCAGTCTTACAGCTAATTTCCACTCAGGAGAGATTGTGCTATCCAATGGAATGCCCTCTCCTTGAACAAACACTGGACCATATTTTTGGTATTTTAAAGTCGGCTCTTTGTTGGCGCTGGGACTTGCTGCAAAAGTTAAAGGTAAAAGTAAAACTACTAGCATTAATATTAAAATTATCTTTTTCATTTTCCCAACAACCCTTTAAAGAATTCTATTATTTTTTGAAAGATGCTTTTTCTTTCTTCTTTGCCAGCAACTTCAAGTTCTGGTCTTTCTTTTTCTCCAACAATTTCCCTAAAATTTAGATCCTTACAAACTTCATCTTTAATAACCCAATTACATTTTGTAGGATGGGCATAACAGGCTTCTCTGTCGCTGTCAAACTGGGAGCAAAGGCTGTTATCATCTAGCTTATTATTGTCAATAATTTCCCTTTTCCCAATTTCTATCTTCTTTTCACACCCACCCTGCTTGCAATCCTCACAGCAAGTATTTTCGGATTCTTCAGGCGGCTCACAAAGACCGTTGCCGCAACTATTAAGATATGTTTCTGTTCCATAGGTATCTGATTTAGAATCGATACTGCCTATACTCTGGCCTAAGTAATTCATTAAAGGCGCTGGCTGGATTATTTCATTGCATTGAATCTTATCTGGACTGACGCTTTCGCCTTCAAAGAAATATTCTCTTGGTCCTGTTCCAGCAACAATATATTCTCCATTGAAATCAATCTTTGTAACCCACGTATTAGCTTCGTATTCCCATAAGGGCTTATTGTTGTTCTTAGAGAAAAGATAAACTTTTTTTGTGGTACCTCCGGCTGCCAATAAGCTACCATCAGAATTTAATTTTACATCTCCAAACTGCACAAATCTTCCAGACTCAATAAATTTCCATAAAGGCTTATTACTTTCTTTAGAAAATAGATAAATATGCCCAGTACTAGTGCCTCCAGCAATATAATTTCCATCAGCAGAAATAGAAATAGCTCTTGCCGTGCTATCATCCTGAGAAGAAAAGCTCCAAATTTTCTTTCCTTTGTTATTAAAGAGAAAAACAATCTCTTTTCCCTGCTGATGATCTGCGGAATAAGTGATTAAGTTGCCGTCGTCAGAAATCGCTGCCTTGTGTACGGGGCTGTCAAAAGTCAGGGGTTCGCTCCTAGACAATAATTCTCCGCCCCCAGAAAATAAATAAGCTCTTCGGTCCGGACAGCCAGTCGAACCAGCCACATATTTACCGTCAGGAGTTACATCGGGCTGATAAAAATTTCCGGATTGTTCATATCCTGGATGAGAAGCCCGGTATTCTCCTAATTTATTGCCTTCTTTATCAAAGATAAAGATTTTATCGCCTTTTGATCCAGAATTGCCGGTTCCGGCAGCAATTACCCCACCATCATCAGACATATCTAGGCCTATTGAGCCAGATTCAATGCTTTTTACCCATAAAGGTTTATTGCTATCTTTCTTAAAGAAGTAAAGATTACCATCCAACTCCCCAGCGATATAAGTGCCATCAGCAGAGATTGCTATCCCCCTATAATTCCCTGAAACTATAGAAGGAATTTCACATTCTTTACAAAACGACCATAAAGGAATATTACTGTCTTTGGAAAATAAATAGATATAGAAGTTTGTTACTGCGGCAATATAATTGCCATCTTTTGATATGGCTACTCCTTCCACCCAATCTCTGCCTGTAGGATAGCTCCAAACTTCTTTGCCTGTTTTATCCAATAAGATAATTTCATTATTATCAAGTTTTTCAGAAAATAAAACCGGCCCGTTATCCGGGCTGTCGATCATGCTGCCCCTAGCTTTTCCGACACCATTACTTGCTTCAAAATAATAAAAATTAGTGCTGCCAGAGTTAGGAACATAATTGTAAACATAGGTAGCCCCACTTTTAGCATCTCCTTTTAACAGGTTCATATCATGCCATTGGCCGTTAAGATTAATCCTCATATATTCTGGTTCACGTCCTTTTTCATCTTTGTAAATGGCATAATAGGTATAATTTGTGCATACCACGCCCCAGGAAGGATATACATCAGAATTAACAATTGCAGGAGCATCTATTGTTTCGGCAGCAGTTAGTTTTGACACCATCTCTGTAGATTTTTCCTCGGCAAAAACGAAAGCAGACAAACATATCAGAATTATTGGTATTAAGATTGCCTTTTTCATCCTTTATCTCTTTTTCACGAATATAACAACCATTTTATTATTTAAATCTTCTTAAAATGAAAAAGTTAGAATAAAAATGCGGTAAGATTAATAAACCAACCCTTGCCCTATAGATCCAGTAACGGGGCCGTAGTCTAGCTTGGTTCAAGCACATAAAGCTTGCAAGAGAGGACTTACCCTTGGGGTGGGTAAAGCCGGAGTTCAAAGCCAGCAATCTAGGCGAGTTGGGCGGACATACGTTACACGTAGTCCACCGCGAAAACTAGATACTGGATGAAAGTCTTCGCGGCCCCATTTTTACTTCTTCCATTCCACAATCTTTCCTGCTGCCTGTTACGCTAGGCGAACGTTGTCAAGTGAGATTTTTTTAGAAATCTCACGAGCAAACTTTTTACTTCTTCCATTCCACTAAACTTCCTGCTTTGATTTCAATCGCATCTGCTTTGCGCAAGAAAGCAATCTGGGAACGAGATAGAATCGGCTTATGCTGAACTTCAAACAAATATTCAGGAACATACCAGACATCTTCTTCTGCCGTCATCCAGCCTTTTTTATCGAAGCGGGATAAATCTATCGGCATAGAATAGGAACGGAGAGTTTTCTTCCCATCACTATTGGTAAAATATTCATGGAAGAAAGACATCACTAGTTCCCGAATGCTTCTATAAATTGGTTCCCGGTATCTAAGCACGGCATGATTTGTTTTGGAAATTGCTCCCCAATGCCCTTTGTGTTTAAATACCGTAATAACATGATCATCGTCATCTTTCACCGAAGTTAAATCAACTACCAATGGTTTATGTCCGTGAAATCGCAATGCAGCTGCTGCAAACATGGCTCCCTCCATGCAGTGCGCACGATTTTCTCTTAACACCATTCTTGGCGAGAGAACGGTCTCTCGGTCATGCTCAAAATTAGTGGGAATCCTATTAAGATAATCCTGAATCTTTTTAGGAGTATTGAGTTGCTTGAATATTCTTACCTCTTTTTCTGTAAAACCAAACATCAAAAGAAAGGAGAAAAAGAAAATATATAAAGATTACTAATCCGGTTTAGGAAACAGCTTTACAGCTTCAATTCTTCCGATGATGAAAAATTGCATTTCCATCCGTCAACGCAACGGATACTGTTTCTTTTAAACACTTCGGAAACACCATTGATTTTAACACCGATATAAAGATCATTGGCTCCCATATACATGGCAGAGGTAATCCCGACTAATTCAAATTTGCCGTCGCGTACCGCAAAAATACCACCGCCAGAATTACCTGGGCTGATAGAAGCATCAAAAATAAATGCGTTCTCGTAATTTTTATCCAATAACCTTGAATCATTTTCTGAAGTAACATAACCGCGGTTAACATTTTTAAAATATCCTTTAGGGTAACCAGTTACTAAAACGATATTCTGCGCCTGCAACTCTTTTGCATCACCGATAGAATAGGCTAACGGCAGATGACTCAGCTTAGGCACGCTAATTACCGCTAAATCTTTTGTTTCGTTCTGAGCGACAATTTCAATCTTTTTTGGCTTCATGGTTTTAAGGACATTGGCCATTTCTTCGGATGTCCGGATATAATTGAATACTTCTTTTTTATTCCCAGAAGCATCTTCAACGTAAAATCTTTCATTCTCCGTCTCTTCATTTGATTTACGCATGGTGTCATGGAGAATATTCACTTGGTAATCTTCTAAAAGAAAAAATTGATCTGATACTTTCTTTACCTCTTCCATTGAAGGAAAACGATACATAACATCATCATTTTGAACTACGTGGTTGGCAGTTACCAGATAAGTCTTTTTTTTAATATTGGTATAAATTTCTGCCGTTCCTAAACTATGTAAAGCAACCTCTTCTCCTTTAGGATTCTTATATTTTGCTTCACTGATAACCATATAACTGGCATCTTTAAGTTTCTTGATATTTTCAGGATTAACGAAATCATCAACAGAGTCATATTTGCCGTCTTGATCCTGAGCTTGACTAGTTACTGGCGGCGCAGACATTGAAAGATTAGACATATTAGCTACACAACCAGTAGCGGATATAACAACGGCTACAACTAAACCTTCTAAAGTACGTTTCATGACAAAAACACCTCTTTAAATTTAATTAGGGATACAACGGTGCTTATATTATTCTTTGCTATATGTATGTTATAAAACATATTCTAATAAGTTTTTTAAATAAGATAGGATATTTGCTTACCATGAAACCAAAAAGCAAGGTGCTTACCATAGGAGGAGCTTGGCTCTTAAGTAATGTTGTGCTTTTTACATCCTACTGTAACGGATATAATTCGATAAAAACCCGCAACGATTACGGCAGAAAACAAGCGATGTTACCTCTGATTAAAGAGGAGTTTTCTTCTGCAGCAACAAAGAATATAGCAGTTTATCCCCTAGAAAACGAAAAGAATTGCCCAAAAACAACTAATTCAGAAGCAGTAAATGTATTTTTAGAACAAAAATTGATAGGCAGTTACTGCCTTAATCGAAGCATTGATCACCTAACTAAAGGAATGTGGGAAGAATTACCCCTGCCTTACCTATATCATTCTGCAATAAGATTAAACTAAAAATAACATTTTATTTTGTGATGGATCTCTTCGTGAATTAGCCAGAGAACCAAAATGATGGCATCGATACTGCTAGCATAAGGATATAAATCCCATCTTGGACAAAATGTCGGCAGTATTTGATAAGGCCATAAAAATAATTTTGAAGAATCCATGCCGTAGAAACAATCAAGGAAAATATGGAATGTCCAGCCGACCGCAATGACATAGAAAATCTTAGCCCATTTCATATTTTTTTTATAGTGAAATATAGCTCCAATAAACGTGAATAATAAAGCAAAGAAGATGCTATGCGTGAAAAAACCATGGATGTTTACATCACTGCCCGTAAGCAACGCGATAATCCAACCCAAAGGGACATCTAAGTCCGGAGCAAGTCCAGCAATGCCACCGACAACTAACAAATACCTCGGAAACTTCTTCAGTCCAAAAACATAATGGCGGAAGATATCCAGAAAAGCGATTGTAAGAATTATGTGAGTAACTGCAAGAGCCATGGCTTAAGTGATTTTTTAGAGAGATATAAAGATTTCTAAAAGAGGGGAAAAAATGATGCCGGCCTTTCAGCCAGCATTGTCACGATATTGGTTGAGCGTAAGCAAAAACCTGCGCCTCCCAAGTGGCGTGACACTTGAAAATGGACCTGCCGGGACTTTCAAACCGCTACATTATACAGCTAGGTTGTGGGGTCTCTGAAAGAGTGCCCCACTTGAGTACGTTCGCCTAGTGTAGCAGGCATTTTGAACCCGGACTCCACCCATGCCATGGGTATGCGCTATCCCGCTTGGTGCAGATTTTACTGCAACAAGTACCGGATTACGCCACAGGCCCGTAAATAAGTAAAAATCATCACTGTTTTAAAAAACCTATTGTTTTTTAAATCCTCGACTTCGTCTGCGGTTTTAAAAAGTTATAGGAAATCACGATGCTCCTATAACCAACAGATTAATAAAAACAAAATTCTTTCTTTCAGAGTATGGAAGAGGTGACTAAGAAAGAGATTCTTTATGATCTAAGCCAAGCTATCGCTATCCTCGAACGAAGAGAAAAGAATGATGTTGACCAATTAAGGATACTCAGCGACCACGGTATTGAAGATGTAGCCGTACATAAGAATTTTGATCTTATTTCTGTCACTGTCTTGATTTATTCTCTCTACAAAATTATCGCTTCCATCCCCGATAAAGATTACCAAAGTATTATCGTAGAAATGCAGAATGCTAAAAAAAGTTTGGAAAAAAACCAGCTGGGAAGATATAACGGCAATATTAAAAATTTATTTCTGTTAGTCAAAAAGTCCAACGCCAAAGTGAAAGTGCATCTCCAGGATGTCATGGAAGCGGCAAAGATCAAAAAAAGCGCAGCATTATTTGAAAAAGGGCTTTCCATAGGACAGGCAGCTGGATTAATGGGGCTATCAAACTGGGACTTGCAAGCATACACTGGTAAGACTACCGCTTTAGAACAGCATGAAGAAACCTTTCCGGTTCAAAAAAGAGTTTCCACCGCGCTGAAAATATTTGGAGTTTCCTGATGAAACAAAAAGCATTATTCTTTGATACCGGACCAATCATTACTTTAGTCATGTCCAGGCTGGTATGGATTCTTCCGGAGTTAAAGAAAAAATTTGGGGGAAAGTTCTACATCACACCTGCAGTTAAGAGAGAGTTAGTCACTCGACCCATGGATATAAAACGATTTGAGTTTGAAGCTTTACAAGCGCTGAAATTGATTAAAGATGGAGTTCTGGAAGTGTATGAAGATGTTCCGCAAAAAGAAGTGGAGCGCTTGCATGCCATAGCCAACAGTTCTTTCAAGATAGACGGCAAAAACATGGAGATTATTCAGTCGGGAGAAATTGAATCAGTAGTTTGTGCGCTTAAAGCCGGTGCAGAAGCGATGGTCATGGACGAAAGAACTATGCGTCTCTTTATAGAAAACAGCACAGAAATGAAAGCCCTGTTGGAACGGCGCTTTCAAAAGCCGATAACTGTAGAAAAAGATAACATGAAAAGTTTCAGCAAGGAATTGGGAAGCATAAAAATCATCCGTTCCGTTGAATTGGTAGGCGTAGCTTATAAAATGAAACTTCTCGATTCTTACCTTCCTGAACAAAAAAACGGCCGTGAAATTCTGTTGGAAGCTGTTTTGTGGGCAGCAAAATTTAATGGCGCCGCAGTAACTGAACACGAAGTAGAAGAAATGAAAGATTATCTTCTGAAAAAATAGGGGTTAAACATCCTTATTTTGAAAAAGTTTTTTAAAGCACTACTGTTTTAAGCTAATATGGGTAAAAAATGTATTGTTTGCGACGCAGAAGCGACCTACAAGATTAAAGATACTTCCGATTACTATTGTCAGGAATGCGCGCAAGAAAACTTCGCTGATCTTTCTTTATTGGTTAAAGTGGAAGAAGAGGCGCAGCGCCTTAAATCATTCGTAGAACAGAAAGAAAATCAATCTGAAGATGACGCATAAACCTTTGAAAATCGGAAAAATCAGCACTTCCAGAACTGAGATAGTGGACATCCTCAAAGCCTGGCTGGCCTTATCTTTAGCCTTTACTTTCATTTATGCTGGCGCAAGTGTGTTAGGCGGAGATCTTAACAGAATATTCTCCTTGAACTTTGTATCTCTTTTTGCCATTTCCATGTTTACTGCCGGCTTGGGCTTTTTGCTGCATGAGTTGTCGCACAAATTAGTAGCGCAGCATTTCGGTTGCGCGGCAGAATTCAGAGCCTGGGATCAATTATTATATTTAGCAGTTGGTTTGGCCGTGTTTATCGGATTTATTTTCGCTGCACCGGGCGCAGTTATGATTTCCGGAATGATAACCAGAAAAGAAAATGGTTTGATTAGTGTCGCTGGACCGGCAACCAATTACATCTTAGCAATGATTTTTTTGGTATTGTCATACCTATTGCCGCAGTGGATAAATGTATTTGCTATTGGTTTCAGCATTAATATCTGGTTAGGGTTATTTAATTTAATCCCTTTCGGACCTTTAGACGGTAAAAAAGTATTTTACTGGAACAAAATTGTCTGGGGTGGAATGATGATTTTCGGAGTAGTTATGTATTTTTTTCTTCCTAGAATAATATAATCCTGCATTTTCCCGTCGATAGCAATCCAAAAGTTTATATACTTCTTTTCATTCCTTTTTAAACTATAGATGTTTTTCTTACAACAGAGTACAAAAAAAGAAGGTGATTAGAGTGAAACAACATATTTTTCAAGAGGTTAAAAAGTTTAAAATCCAAAGGTGCTGTAAAGGTTGCAATGAGCGGATTGTCGTAGAAAACGCCAACAGATATTATTGCACTAACTGCCGAGGATATTAATAATCCTTTCCTTTTTTTTTATTTTTTTCATATAATAAGTTTTAAAAAGTATTCTTATTTGATAAAAACATGAAACTACAAAACCTTCTTGGAACTATTGATACAGAAAAATTTATTGATTGTTTCTTAAAACCCAAGTTTGACAGTTTGCTAATTAATTCAACATCAAAACTCAATTGACAGTT
>CAYHVV010000011.1:0-19074 GCA_964360115.1 uncultured Methanosarcinales archaeon
GTCAATTGAGTTTTGATGTTGAATTAATTAGCAAACTGTCAAACTTGGGTTAGAACGCTGAGAATTCATGGAATTCTTGCGTAATCAAAATTAGGCTGAGGGTGTCAGTCTTATTTTGACAAATGCGTAGTCATTTTCGTGAAGCGCAGCGAAACAAGCTGTAAATTTATTACCTGACCTTACATTATCTAACTTTATTTTCTATTCGAACTAATTTTTGCCCTCTTTCTAATAAAGAATCTAATGCATCAGCTTTACCTAATCTCAATAAACTCTCTCTATCGCACCCAGTTAAAACTGAATTAAGATTGAGGTAATCAGCAGTATTATCACAATTATAATCTAAAATCTCTAAGGTTAGTGATCTGTCGCGTGCTTGTAATATGCACTCATGACTTTTGACAGTATATATTACGGGAATTCCGTCAATTTTCCCAGTATATGTGCCTTCTAATTCTGCGCGCACTTCGGGATTTCGTAACCAAGGCAAGGTCATTTCACAGCCACTTAGAGAAACAATACCAGATAAAGCTGATGCATATAACACTTTTTTAAAATCCATAATCACTTTTTCTCTTTCTCATCATTATCTTCCTTTGCTTTCTTAAACGCCTGAGGGAGATCAATCATGTATTTTCCTTCTTCTAATTTAATAATCAAGGGATCTTTCTTGAACAAATGCACTAAATCAATTTCAAACTTTCCCGGTTTTACTACGCGGATAGATTCTAAATCCAGAACTACCGGAGTGTCTTGTTCTTCTTCCCGGATGCTAAGCACTTCAGCTACATCTTTTTCAATATTGATCTTGTCTTCTTCAGTTAAATTAGTTAGAAGTTCTTTTCCATACTCAATATCTTTTTTCTTAATATAAAAGAACAATCGTGCTCCGCAGTTGCATCCTTTGAGAATTTCTGCAGCACCATCAGGATAATAAGTATTGCAACGGACACATTGATGTGGCATAAGACGAGAATTGATTTTACTGTTTTTATAGGTTTCTATTTAAGACTATATACATCCTATTGGGTTACTTATTTTCGTATCGTTTTGCTCTTACTCTTGCTTTCCCGAGTAAATAATTCAATTCTATCTGGATTGTTTTCAATCTTTTTTACTACGGAAGCAGGACCGACAATGGTAAGCCCCTGTCTATCACCCAACAGTGCACTAGCCATCACTCCTTTAAGTTTCTGTAAAGCATCTTGTTTGTCTCTATCGGGATAAATAACACTTAATTCTATTCCTTTGAATTTAGGAGAAATCTCTTCCATGGTTATTTCAATTAAGTCAGCTTCTTCCTGTTTCCTGAGCCGGCCTTCCATAATAACAATTTTATCTTCTTTGACTATCTTAAGGAGCTTATTCACTCTTTTAGCAGAAGAAAGACCTTCTACTTCATAATACGGAACAAATTTAAATGTAACCATTCTTATAATTAACCTCTTTTTGAATATCTATTTTTAATATCTATATTAGGTAACAGTAAATACTTGGGCTTTTTAACATTTACTATTTTTACTAGACTAGCTCTACTTAGCTAACATAAAGAGCTGTTCATAAAATTCTTCAATGTTTTTGCCGTATTTTGCGGAAATGCCAACTACTTTATACTGCGGGAAAGCTGCTTTTACCGTGTCTATACCTGCTTTTTTCAAATCCACTTTATTTGCAGCAATAAGCACCGGGATGCTTCGCGCTTGTAAATTTCCAATGATAGTAATATTAACTTGAGAATATGGATCTTTAGTGGCATCTAAAACAACCACCACTGCATCCATATCGTCCAGCCACTTGATAGAATCAATTACTCCTTTAGTGGCTTCCTTAGCCCGTTTTTTTGCTTCTACTTTCTTTAATCCTTTCCTGATGAATTCTTCGTAATCAATTTTAGTAGAAATTCCCGGAGTGTCAACCAGCGAAAAAGTAAGTTCTTTTCCTTTCTTATTCTTGATATTGACCTGTTCTTTAATCTTGATCTCTCTGGTTTCATGGGCAATATGAGAAACAGTCGACATCTCTTCCCCTAGCCAATCCTGACAGATTTTGTTGGCCAGAGTAGACTTGCCTCCATTCGGAGGACCGTACAAACCTAATTTGATATGACTCTTTTTACTAAAAGGATTGAGTGATAGTTTCTTGAATAAACTTTTTAAAAACGACGTTACCATCTTTTTTTCAACACACCCCTTTCGCTTACAATTTTGTTAAGGTTATTAAAGTTTTTGGTGGTCTAGGTCATATGTTTCCTTTGCTAGACTTAAGGAATTCACCAAGCGCTTTCCAGCGGTCAGTAGTTGCGTATTTCTTATATTCTTCTTCGTTCATTTCTGCAATAGTTTTCTCTTCGGGAAAATCTTTTACTACAAAGGCATAGGCTAAAGGAGATTTGATAAAATCTTTCTTCTCTCCGCGCTGTTCTCCGATCAATTTGCCTTCTACTTTGGAAGTAAATAGCTGTGGTTTAGCTAAAGTGTCATCAAAATAACCGACAGCCATTTCCCAATACGCATCAACGTAACCTCGAGCATCATTTCTGGCAATTTGCAAGAAGTGTTCCAATCCTTTTTCTTTCAGTTCCCTGCCCACTCTTATTCCAGGATAACCTTGCTGTGAAGGAATAACAAATCCTGAATCATCAACAATTACCGGCTTACAGAGAACTGCATAAGAAACACGAGCTTTGTGTGCGGCGATTTCCTGCACATTTTGCTGTTCTTCTGCGATAGCCAGGTTGTCAATTTGCACCATCTTAAACTCATCGCCTAATGAACGCAGCGCAGATTGCACTTTTCCGGAATTAGTTGTGGCAAAATATAGATTACCAGTAGTATCAAAAGGAACTTTGTCTTTAACTTCTAAGTATTTCGTAGATTGATACCAGCTTTCCACTGAACCTGGTTTCCACCACCCCGGTATTTCCTGTTTCTGAATTAACTCTGGTTTATGAAATGGAATTTTTGAAGGGCTCCATAACTTTCCCGCGCCTTTCATCCTAATTTCTAATAATCCTGCTCCTGTAAACCAAAGGCCTTCGCGGATAAGGCAGCGTCTTATCGCAATATCCTGAAAATGATTCCCTTCGAATTCTTGCTTGCTGTAATCAAAACCAGAATCTACATTTGATGGATTATTATCATAAACATTAGCATAATTGCTAGCTATCGAGTGTAATTCACCCGGATATTGTTGGAAGTGTTGGAAATAGGCATCTTCATAGAGCGCTAAAGCGCCATGAACATCGACAGAAATTCCATTGACATCCCAGCCTAAACGCCAATTATCTTTGCCATACAATTGGTCATAGTTCGCGAGAACTTCTTGCTTTCTGCTTCCTAATGCTCCAGGACGACCAACACGAATCCATTCTGACATGATTGAAATGACCAAAAACAAACTTTTAAAGATTTAGATAGTGGAATGGACAAATAGACTTTTTTCTAGAATAGTCCCTTAGCCACAGAATAATTTATAAGCATAAATTCTCTCCTTCCAACTATGGCGGAACGTTACTTAGTCATCGATCGGCTGAAGCTGAGCTATGAAGGATTATTTAACGCTGATGAGCTGCACGAGCTGATTTCTTCATTTTTCTATGAAAAAGGGTATGATTGGTACGAAAAGATGAATCAAGTTATCGTAACACCTTCTGGCAAACAGATCCATATGATTCTGGAGCCTTGGAAAAACATAACCGATTATTACAAACTCATAGTTTCCATAAAAATAAATATCGCTGATCTTAAAGATGCGGATGTGCAAATGGGCGGAGCTACAATAAAAACTAATCAGGGTACATTACATGTAATCTTTGACGGTTTTGTGGTTAGCGATCGTAAAAATAAGTGGAGCCAGAAACCAGTATATTGGTTTATGAGCATTCTCTTTGAAAAATATTTCTTCAAGGAGCACTACCAAAAAGCAGAAACTTGGGTCAGGGACGATGTTGATAGCCTTCATCAAAAAATAAAAACTTATCTTAATTCTTTTACTAACGTATATGGGAGATAACCATGCCAGAACAGAATCTAATCATCAATCATAAGAAAATCACCTATCATGGTATTTTTCGCACCGATGATTTTTTTAATGTTCTCAATGCTGCATTGGCAGAAAAAGGATATACCAAAGTAGAAAAAAAAAGTGAGGAGCTGGTAACTCCCGGCGGCAGGTTATTTCAATTAGAGTTGCGTCCTTTTAAGTCTGTTTCTCAATATGTGAATCTGATGTTAAAGATACATCTGACTTTTGATAATATCACTGAAACAACTATGGAAAGGCACGGATTTACTCAAAAGTTTCAGCAAGGTGATTTACTGATTTTCTTTGACGCCTGGTCAATTACCGATTACGAAGGGCGATGGGGCACCAAGCCGTGGACCTATTTTTTAAAAGGAGTAATTCATAAATACATTTACAAATTTCCTCTGGAAGGAGGATATACTAGTCAGCTTGTCAGTGATACTGCTTATATTTATGGCCAAGTAAAAAATCTGCTTCAATCCTATGAGGGAAAGAAAACCGCTCCCATAACAGAAAAAGAAGTTAGGAAAAAAATGGAAGAAGAGATGGCTGAAAACCCACTATAGAAATCCCACTATAGAAACTCTCTATAAATAGCAAAACCTTAATGGCAAACAATTCAAAAACATCAAAAGTCATAATCTGTGGCGCAGGTATCGGGGGATTAACTGTAGCGCATGAATTGTCAAAAAGAAATTTTGATGTAGTTCTATATGAAAGAAACGACATAGTTGGCGGTCTTGCAAGAAGTAATTATTACACTAAGGAAAACAACCGTTATCCCGTAGAATATTCCTGGCGGGTGTATGGTACGAATTATAAAAATATTTTAAGATTAATACAAGAAATCCCCCTACATAACCGCAAGAATAAATCGGTATTTAATAATTTAGTTCAAGTATGCACCTATATTTTCCCAAGATTTGACAAAGAAGAAGTCATTATTTCTCGCGGTAAAAATAAAAGTGAGTTGATCAGGTATTTTAAACTTAGTGACCTTTTCAAAATGTTGGATAAGATTTTTTATTGTCTTACCATATCCACAAATAGAGCCGATTCGCTCGATCATGTTAAATGGAAAGACTATTGCAAAGATTTATCTCCCGAAGCAAAAAAATATATGATTCAAATGTGGGGGCCAGTGCTCGGCATGGATACCACTTACATGAGTTTTCCGGTTGTATCGCGCATGGTAGGAATTTTACTGGGCGGATTTTCAGGTTATACCAGTTGTTTATATCTACTGAATAAGCCCACCAACGAAGGATGGTTTGATGAGTGGACCGATTATTTACAAAACACAAATAATGTTAAAATAAAAACCAATTGCAAGATATTGGATTTTAAGATGAAAAATGGGAAAATAAATCATGTTTTAATTAATGACTCTAACAACAATAAAATAAAAGATACTGCAGATTACTATGTTTGCGCTTTGCCGGTAGAAGCCATCGCAAAAATCACCTCAACTAATCCTCAATTGTTAAAGATACCTACTTTAAAAAATACGATTAAATTAGCTAAAAAATGTCGACAGATACAACTTTCAGTTCAATTATTTTTAGATCAGGAGATAATATATCCCTGCAAGGGAGAAACGATATTGTATTTGCCAGATACTCCCTGGTCACTGATTATTGAACCGCAGGATACTGCCTGGGGACAGACTTATTGTACGGATAAAAATGTAAGAACTGTTCTCTCCGTAGGCATCTGCCAAACAGATATGCCGGGTATTCTTTATAACAAACCATTCATAAAGTGTTCTAAAGATGAAATAAAAGAAGAAGTATGGAATCAAATACTCAAATCTTACAACTGTTCTAAGATTGTAACTAAAAACGGGGAAAAACTTGACCACGCAAAAATATTATTGTTTTATATGTGGGATAGTTTTTATTTTGATGATAAGAAAAAAGAAATAGATGTATCTGAACCTAAATTCAGTAATAACATTAATTCACTGAAATATCAGCCGGATCATTTAACTGAAATTCCCAATCTTCTTTTTGCAACGGGATATACGAAAACAGACAGATATATCTATAGCATGGAATCTGCCGCAGAAGCAGGCACGCTTTGTGCAAATGAAATAATCAGAAAATATAACGAGAAACATAACGAAAAAAATAATAACAACTATAACCAAAAATCAGGCGAGCCATTACCTTTAACCAAAATATATTCCTATTCCGGATCTATTCTATTCCTTAAACCTTTGATAATCATTGATAATGTGTTCTACAAATTAGGTCTTCCCCATCTTAGCAAATTAACATTTAATAGCATTTTTCTAGTGCTTGCATATTCAATAATCTTGCTTTTGGCTATGGTGTTTTTAGCTAAACTGATGATAAGTTCAATTTGAGAGTCATCGCAAGAACGGGGTGCCCGCAGTTGCTTCGCAACAGATAGTCTCCGGATTCGCCTCAGAAAGCGATATTTTTATTTATCTTTTCTGAATAAGTAGATACCTAATGGCATATCTTCGTAATAATTATCTACTCTGCTACTGCCTTGAGGAGAAAGTTTATATCCTAAACCTTGTGCTACTTTATCTAGCCTCTGCTGTAGTCCTTGTTCTGATAAGAATAAGAATGTACGTGGAATTTTTGCCTCTTCAAGCAACCATTTTCCCCAAGTAGATTTTGTATGCGACCAAACAACATATTTTCCTTCTTGACTTTGTTCAGCTTCAGGGTGCATAGCAGTAACTAGAAGATATCCATCGTTTCTAGTTTGTTCTACTGCTCTTGCCAACATTGTGTCCGTGTCAAGACCAACAAAGTTAACCATTTCTCCAACTATAGAAACTAAATCAAATTGTTTACCATTAGGGTTTGCTTTATCTCTGTAAACATCATCCGTCATTGATCCCCGATACACACGAATACCTCTTTTTTCAGCGTCAACTGCAGTTTCAGTTAATTCTATCCCATGTAATCTTCTTCTACCATACAGCCCTGCAGTTCTTTCACCATCATCGCATCCAAAATCTAATACTTCTCTTATCTCGGGATGCTCTTGTACTAATGCCCTTATCCTTTCGTCAGCTACTGAAATTTTATCGTGAGAATAGGGATTATAACTTGGATGTGCATCTCTCACCAATCTTGTATTTCTTGATTCTTGTCTGTAACTATTATGAATGATATCTCCAATTCTTACTCCATATCTCTGCTCAATTTCGCGCAATTCATCCGCTGATAAAAATGGTATTGTAGAATGTGATGCAATATCATAACTTCTTAATGTCTCTATAGCCATAAAGTATTTCGCCTGATCAAGCCAACTATTGCAAAATTGTCCGAATAGACATAATCTTTCATCTAATTTCCTACTCCAAATAGGTCTTCTTGCCCTAGCGACTAACATAAGTCTATCTGCAGATGCAAATGCCTGTTCTACTCTTTTATATTCCTTTTCTATATATTCAAGACTTAGAGCAAGCTTATTTGGATTAATTTGTACAACTCTGTTGCCTTCTACAGAAATACCAATAACATGATGTATATCTTCTTGAGGAATATTAACAAATCCTCTCTGGATGTCTTCTCTAAAATCGCAGAGATTGTCAGCCAATTTTACTGCTAAGCCGTATGTTCTTGCTAATTGTGTAAACTCATTATAAACTCTTGGATAATCTAAAATATAAAGAAATTGAGATCCAACTTCAGCACCTATCTCTAATGTTATTTCGTCTAATGTTTTTTTGTCTAAAATTTTTCCTTTTCTTTGAAAATTTCTTTCTTCTACATCCCAAAATTTAAGTACGTCTTCAAAAATATGTTTACCTATAGCACGATCAGTAAAATGTAAGAATGGTGCAGAGGCTAACTCATGGAGAGTATAACCTAAATCAACAACTGCCTGTTCTGTAGGTGTTGATGTTGTAGCTCTTGCACCTGAAAAACTTTGTCGGAATAGTTCTCGAAAATGCTTTAATTCTTCAATAGAATCAGCACTTGAATCAAGTTCATCATCAACCATTGCAAGCCCATGATTGACCAAATCAAGAGCAGTACCTCTTTGCTTCCCTAAAAGATTTCGCATTCTACGATAGATATGGGTTCTTCCCCATTTACTCATTTCATCAGTTCTACTATAAGTCAATCCTTCTTCTAATGATGCCATATTATCAAAACACTATACTTCCTCATAAAGCTTTCCATTATTAACTATTATTAAGTGACTATTATTGTAAATGGGTGGGCACCCCCCAACTATTGTCTGCTTCGTAGATTATTCATTAAAAGCTCGGGCTCTCAAACTATGATTTTTTGCCTTCGGCATCGTTGCACTAAAAATCAGGTCTTCCCTTTGGTCAGACGAAACTAACATGAATTTATGATGGTACCTTCTGATGTTCAACAAGAGCATTGGTGTAAAAAATGCCGTTTATTGCGGTAACAATGTTATGATTTTCTTTTTAGTCAACGTAGTGGAAGTACAGAAACATTTATATATTACTTTAAGTAATAGTATTATTACAAAAGGTAATAACCATGAAGAGTGAAATAAATATATTAAAGCTGTTATTAAATAACCGAGAAGAAAGATTCACCATAAAAAAGATAGCTGAAAGTTTAAAGATTAATTATAGGATAGCATACGAAAAAGTGATGCTGCTTGATAAAGAAGGTTTAATTAAAATTACAACGATTGGAAACTCCAAAACCAGCGCATTCACAAATAAATTTAACAGCAAGGTTTTTGAGGCAGAATTTGAAAGAAAAATGGATTTATTCACAAACAAGGATTTCTTAATACTTCACAATCGGTTGGCAGAGCTAAAATTTCCATTCATTGCATTGCTATTTGGCTCTCAAGCAAAAGGAACTGCAAACAAACATTCAGATATTGATATTTTGGCTATTGACGGTGATGAGAAAGAAATTAAAGCTGCCCTTTCATTATTGCCAGATAAAATTCACTTAACGCACGTAACCTATGTGGATTTTATTACCATGGCAAGAAGCAAGGAGTTTACGGTTGTAAGCGAAGCAATTAAAAATAACATCATTTTGACTGGAATTGAAGAATATTATCGGCTGGTAAAAAATGCTGACTAAGGAAAGAATAAAAGAAGCAGAAAGCAATGTAAATTCTTATTTGGAAGAAGGGCTGCTAAAGAAAGCAATTATGAACAAGCAAGTGATGGACATTTTTTTAAGAAATGCAAAAGAAAGCTTGAGAGTAGCTGAAGAAGTACATCAAAAGAATATTTCTGAATTATGGGCTATAGTGTGTTCCTATTATTCAATGTATTACTCTGCAAATGCAGTTCTCTTAAAACTGGGGTACAAAGTCGGAGAAAAGATCGTTCATAAAGTAACATCAGATGCAATAATTGTTTATGTCAGGGGGAAACTTAAAGGGTCATTAATTGAAGGATATGAAGATTCCAAAGAAGAAGCACTGAACCTCGCAGGAATGAAAGCAGATGCTTTAATAGAATCATTTGATTTTGAGAGAAATAAAAGGGGATTAATCCAGTATCAGACTCTTGAAATCGAAAAGAAATCAAAAGCAAAAACTTCATTGCAAAGAGCAAAAGAGTTTACCCGAGAAATGGAAAAATTACTTGCTGATTAAGATGTCCAAAATAATAACCGAAGAACATGTTGAAGCGAGCATACCATCAATATATTAGCCAGTGGCGGAAGGTTTTCTTTGAAGTTATCTTTGTAGAAATTTCCAATACTTTTTAATTTTATTAAACCTAATCTGAGAAAATAGAACAGTTATAATCACTCCGGCCATGAACCCCTCTAACCAGGAAACTTCCGGATAAAATTTTTCTTGGATGATGCTCATAGTTGTTTTTTCTTCCGGAAAATAAATGCTTAAATCACTCATTTCCAAAGCATATTCTAAATAAAATAGGGCCGTAACCGGATCCTGTTCTTTCAAGGAACTAGCGTATTGAAAATAAGAATATCCTAAGATTGGAAATGTTCCTTCTGCAGTATTTTCGGCAAGAACACGTTTGACTGCCGTTATTTTGCTGTCCAGAACACTGACCAGCTCTTCTTTCTGCAAGCCCATAGTGCTGAGCACGGCGTTAGCGTCTCCTTTTGCCTGGATGGCTTTCATGAGACACAATTCAAATTCATTTTTTTGCGATGCTTCTTTTGCTGAATTTATTTTTTTGTTGATCCCTTCCAGATTATTTTCACCGATGAATAAAGAAATATATTGTTCCCGCTCTTCTGCTTCCAGAATTTTCTGTTGGCAGGATTGCTGGATATGTTCCGGATCCAATTGCAAGCCTTTTCCACTCATAGAAAAGAATTGCATCCAAGCTACTGCAGAAAAATAGCGTTCTTCACTATAACTTAAGAGATTATAGACTTCCTCTCCTTTATTTTTTGTATCTGCAGGCATCTGTCTGAAAATAGCTAGCTGCTCTTTGACATCGTTAAGGCGCTCTTTCACAATGATCAAGGTTTGCAGATCAGTAATTGTTTCTATTTTCTGCAAAGTAAGATTTTGTTCTAAGGATTGCACTTGGTCTTCCAATTTCAGAAATCTGTCCCAGAGCTTAGAAAGGCTTGGCTTTTTTTGATGATAATATTGAGAACGTAAAGCGATACTGGCAGTAAAACAATAGCTGGCGGCGGAATAATAATCCTTTTGCAACGTAGCATTGTCAGCTTTTGCTTTCTGTTCTTCTACCCTTTTAGAAACATTCTCATCAACAAGAATTTTTTCTTTGTACAATTCCATCTCTATTTTTTCTACTCGAGTACACAAAAGATCACGTAAATCTCCCATGATTTGAGTATATTCCTTATTCTCTTCTATCTGTACTTCTTTGTGATTTAAGTTCTTACCTGTGAGATGGAAAATAACTTCATCGAGGTCGCTGACTTCAATCACCTGCAAACTTAGATTTTCTGCAGCGTATTTAGTGAGATTAAGATACTCTTCCGTGCTATTTTTGTTACTGTCATTTTGCAAAGTGGAAAGGGGGACAGCAGAACCTTCTGCGATAAGTACTTTAGTAAGGCCGAGTTTTGCTGCTACTTCAATTTTTTCTTTAGTACCGCCTACTGGTCCAATGATGCCGCCGGAGTTAATAGTCCCAGTTATGGCAGTATCTCCATTGTGGTAATCTAAATCTAGAACAGCAATGGTTGTTAGTGCAGCAATAGCTGCTCCTGCAGAAGGACCGCCAATAATGTTTGATTTTGCTCTAATGGTATAGATAAAATCGTATCTGTTGCAGGGAAGTTTATACTGATGACAGGCAATTTCTTTGGCAAATCGGGTAGAGATTTGGGTATCCATTTTAGGCACGGGGTAAGTATCTAAGAAAACCCGGCCAGTTCCTTCCTTCAGTTCGAGAAAAAGATCAGCTCCGCTGCCGGTCAAAGTGCCGTTGCCATTTTCCTGGACTGCCAAGAGCTTAAGAGTGTATTGTTTCTGGGCTAGAGCTGAAGCGCTGAGAAGTATTACTATGAATAAGAACCACCACATCTTTTTCATAATCTAAGAAAGAATTTGAAGAGTTATAAAGTTTGTGTTGGAAGGCTAGGGAAATGAGATAAGTGAAACCTAATTTTGCTCTTCTTCTTTCTGATACGGGTTCCTTTTCGGCGAATACAACTCTATGTTAACAGAAGTTGCTGGATCGTATAATCTTAGTTTGGAAGCGATATCATGCGTTCCAGTTCTTGCGTACAGAGTATTTGCTGCTAGTTTTGAACCATTAAGCCGGTATAAACTTTCAGTCATTCCTTCTAAAGAACCGCGTTGGCGTAAGGTAAGATAGTCGTCTGGCTTGGGAGTAGTTAAATACTTGTGATCAACTTGTTTCTTTACATACTTTTTGAGAAAATCAGTTTCATGAAAAGTAGTAGCTTTCTGTCTTTCTTTCATATCTCCAATAAGTTCAGCGTCCCAAGAATAAGTCATTTTCTATTCTAAAATTCTTTTATTTTTATATTTATCCATCGAAAACCTTAAATTCTTCTTTTATTTACTATAACCTTAACAAGAGGTGTTATTATGAAAAGCGTTAAACCATCTAAAGTGAAAGGAAAAAATGGAAGTATTCTTAAGGCAACGGAATTGCTACGTGATGTAATTAATCTCATCGCAGTATACAAAAAAGAAGAACTGCAGGATGTTACAACTAGGATTGATCCAGAGACTGCGGATGAATTGATTAAAAAATTAGAACAGTTGGCAAAAGCTCTTTGAGCAGATTTTTTTCTTTCTTAAATTAACTTTACTTAACTTTACATCCTACAGGTATTCCTGCAGCCTTGTCCGGAACAGGTGCAGCCAATCTTTTTTCTCTTAGTATAGCCGCATCCAGAAGAATACATGGGCTGTGAATTACTTTCATAATTAGTATTGGATTTGTAATCTGACATAATCGTTTAGAATGGGGCGTAGTTTAAAAAAGTTATTTATTTTGGAACCAGGTGTCAAATTCGGATAGAATAGATAGCGGGGGGTGGATTTGAACCACCGATCCCTGGGTCTCTCTGAAAGATCATATGAGCCCAGTGGGTACTCCTAGCTTCCCTACCCCGCTAAGATAATACGATAAAACGGTAATCGCTTTAAAAAAGTTTGGTTTAGAAGCGAGCGTATCTTACAAAAAACTTTATAAACAATAATTCTTTCATATCTTCGTTTATGAAAAAGAGGGTAGATAGAAGTAGGTTAAAGTTAGTTCTGTTGACCATAGGAGCAACACTATTTACTTTTTTCGTTGTTCTACCTATGTTATTTTTTCTCTTTGATGACTCAAACAGAGGAAATGTTGCCTTAATTCCAATTGAGGGCGCAATAAGCGGAAATGGACAATCCGGTTTTGGCGCTTCTTCTGTCTCTTCAAAAGATATAGTTGGTTTTATTGAAGAAGCCGAAGAAAATCCTTTGGTCGAAGTCTTGCTATTAGAAATAAATTCTCCGGGCGGTTCGGCAGTTGCTTCTGATGAAATAGCTATTGCAGTAAAAAAAGCGCAAAAGCCAGTTGTAGCACTTATCCGCGAATCCGGCGCATCCGGTGCTTATTGGATAGCTTCTGCTTCTGACCATATTATTGCTAACCGTATGTCTATCACGGGAAGCATTGGTGTCATCTCCTCTTACTTGGAATTCAGCGGTCTGATGGAAAAGTACGGCGTTGGTTACGAACAGCTCACTGCTGGAGAACGCAAGGATCTGGGCACGCCTTACAAGAAACTTTCAGATCAAGAACGCAAAATATTACAGCAGAAGCTAGACAAAATACATGCTTTTTTCATTGCAGAAGTTGCAGCAAACAGGAATTTAGAATTATCGCAAGTTCAAAAGATTGCTACTGGCGAATTTTTTCTTGGTGAAGAAGCTTTGCAATTCGGTTTAGTGGATCAGCTCGGCAGCAAAGATGAAGCCGAAACATTCATCAAAGAAAAATATGGTTTGGCGGAAATAGATTATATCAACTATGAACATACCGCTGGATTCTTTGACCTTTTTAGTGGGGTGATGTCTACTTTTTTCTTTAACTTGGGAGAGGGAATCGGCTCAAGGTTAACTCTACAACCAACAGGTGTATTGATGTAAAATGAGAAGTACATTAAGAAAAGTGGCAGTTCCTCTTTTGGTGATAGTAATAACTATAATGCTTGGTATCATCTCTTTCAACTCGAGAGGAATTACTGGTGCGTTTGTTGCGGATGCAGAAGTTGGTTCTGAAATAGTTAATGCATTTGATTCAGGAAAAGAAGAAGTTTCAGTGATTGTGCTTTTAAAAGATGATTCTAGTAAGTTGGAAAGCGAAGAAGCACAGAAAGAAGCCATCAAAGAAACACAGGACGAAGTTCTTAACAATCTCAATCAAGAAGATAAGAAAACTTTATTTGGGTTTACCCAAAAAAAAGAATTTGAATTGGAGTATCAGTATGAAACCTTAAATGCCTTAGCTGGAGAAGTTACGGAGGAAGGGTTAGAAAAACTTCGTAACGATCCAAACGTAGATAAAATTATCGTGAATACAGTTAGGCAGATTTTTCTTTCAGGTTCTGTTCCGGTTATGAATGCCGATGATGTCTGGAATGTAAAGGTGAACAGCTATAATATTACCGGTGAAGGGCAAACAGTCTGTGTTGTGGATACGGGAATAGATTATAACCATGCCGGATTAACTAGTAATTACCTCGCCGGATTTGATTTTTATAATAACGATTCCAATCCCATGGATGATCAAGGTCATGGCACTCATGTTGCAGGTATTGTGGCTTCTACTGACAGTGTGTTTCGCGGCGTAGCTCCAGGAGCAAAAATTGCGGCAGCAAAAGTTTGTAGTTCTGGCGGATCATGCCCTGATGCAGATGTTCTGGCCGGCATGGATTGGTGTATTGCCAATAAAGACATTTACAATATTTCCGTCATAAGTATCAGCTTGGGTGGAGGACAATACACTTCATATTGTGATACTGAAGCGGATTTTGCGTCTTATGCAGCAGCAATTAATGATGCCGTAGGAAAAAATATTGCTGTCGTGACGGCAACCGGAAACAGCGGTGCAGGAAAAATGGCCGGTCCGGCTTGTATTCATAATGCTACAAGAGTTACGGCAACTACAAAATCAGATGTCATGCCTAGTTATGCTTCCAGACATGCTTTTTTTACTGACACTCTTGCTGCGCCAGGTTCAGCAATTACTTCTTTAAACGACGGTGGAGGAACGGTAACTATGTCTGGCACTTCCATGGCTACTCCGCACGTTTCTGGCGCTGTAGCGCTTCTGCAACAGTATTGGAAACTGGCTTATGGAAAAGTTCCTACTACTGAACAAATAAAATCTAAAATTTTAAGCAGCGGAAAAATAGTTAATGATGCTTCTACTAATACTAATTACGTGCGGGTAGATATTTTGGCTGCTCTGCGACCGCTTCTTGCTTATGCAGATGTACCTCTGAATGGTTCAATATTGAACGCCACTGCTGCTACTTTCGTTATAACCTCGGATGTGGATTTATCTTCTGCTCTTTTACAACGGATTTCTCCCGAAGGAGTTGTTATCAATGTAACTATGAGCCAATTAAATGCGACGGCTTATTCAATTACTTTATCCAATCTCAGCAAAGGAGTTCATAGTTACCAAGCCTATGGTTCTGATGCAGCAGGCATGACTGGAGCGACTACTTTGCAATTTTTTACAATAGATAATATTGCTCCTGCAGTTTCCCTGCTTCTACCTTCTGCTTATGCAAATCTTAGCGATGATTCTTATCTCTTTTCGGCAGCAGTTCTAGATAAACATTCTTCTATAGATACCGTTTGGTTTAATGTAAGTAACGGAAATAATTTTCTCTTTTATTTTGCTGCAGATAACGCTACAGATAACAATACTGCCTGGGTAAAAGAGATTAATCTTTCAGAAATAGATGAAGGAGTTCATACCGTTGTTGTTTATGCCAACGATTCCTTCGGAAATATTAATCAGAGCGAGACAATTTCTTTTACGCTAGATCGAACTGCTCCAAGAGTTACATTGTTAAATTCTTCCTTTAATACTACTGAATCAATACCTTCTATAGAATTTCAGGTTGCAGAAGCACTTTCTTCAACAGTAGAATGTGGTTTGTTGGTAGACCGAAATGCGTCTTCAAATGTTTCTACTCTATTAGTCGAAACGAATACTTCTTTCACCGCCAATAGTAATTTATCTGTTGGTTCACATTCGCTGCAAGTGCAATGTGAAGATGCGGCAGGAAATATTGGTTTAAGCGAAGCAATTATGGTGACTGTTACTCTTCCTGTCGTTTCAGAAAATTTCTTTCTGGTTACGCTGGTAAGTCCTCAGGCAAATTCCATTTACACAAATGAATCAGTAACATTTAATGTCACAACAAATAGTTCTGCAAATGTATCAACTGTTTTGTTTAATGTTAGCAATGCTTCAAATAGTTTTAGCATAACTGCTGTGCAGAATAATCCTGGTGTTTGGACAGCTATGATTGCGATGTCTGCTTTAGCAGAAGGAAATCACAATGCTGCCATTATAGCAGAAAATCTCCTTGGCGTTGTAAATAACACTGTTTCTGTGATGTTTACTGTAGACAGAAGCAGTCCTTCATTAAGCAGCATTGCCGCAATGAATGTGAATGAAAGTTCTGCAGTTATACAATGGTCCACTAATGAAGCTGCTGATGCAAAAATAAATTATGGTCTCTCAACCAGTTTAGGAACTGAAAAAAATTATTCCGGCAATGATTCAACTGCTCATGAAATCACTTTACTAAATTTAGCTGCTTCCACTTTATATTATTATTCAGCAATTTCTTGTGATGCAGTTGATAATTGTAATACTCCTGAATTGAAAAACTTTACAACTGCTGTTCTTCCGGCAGAACCAGACCAGGATTCAGATAATAGTTCAAATAATGACGACTCTAACGACGATAGTTCTAGTGATGATTCTAGTTCTTCATCCTCTTCAGGTAGTTCTTCTGGCAGCAGTAGTTCTGGTAGTGGAGGAAGTGGTGGAAGTTCTAGTTCCTCCTCATCAAGTACTGAAGAATTTACTGAAACGGAAAGTCCATCTGAAGAGACAGTAGAATCTTCATCAGAGGGAACGGAATTACAAATAGCTGCACAAGATACCACTGAAGAAGAATTAGTAGATAAACAACAAAATACAGAAGACGGGTTTTCTTTAGCTGCCGGTGCTTCAGAAAAAACTAGTTTCGGCAATTTACTTACAGGATTTGTGAGCGCAGCAGTATTTGGCAACTTAAGCAGTAGAGAATATCTTTTAGTTGGCTTAACAGCCTTATCTGTAGTTCTTACTATTATTTTTATCGTAATAAGGAAGAGAGAACGTGAATTGTAACTGATTACGTAATTTTAATAAGCATTTTTCCTTAGACCTACTCTTCCTATTGGCAGCAAGACGGATTTGTTCAATTTGCTTACAAGTCCTACGTGACATCTAGTAGGGACAACATCAGTCACTCATTGCGCTAGGAGAGTATGCACAAACGACGGTATACGTTCCCGACTGACGAATAAGGCTCACAAAATGAGACCGTTGCACAGTCCTATTTGGCGTTTGTTGATGAAACCTCTTATCAGTAGATTAGTTTGCAAAAAGAAAACATTTATAAAACGGCTGTAATTTTCTGATGCCACATGAAAAGAAGTTCGCGACGCTGGAAGAAAAAAGGTCAAATGCGCTGGAAGTGGCAGCGTAAAAAAATGAAGAAGCGTAAGCGTTCTAGAAAGATTCAAGCAGGATAGATTTTAAATTTTAATTTCTTTTATTATTGGTCTATTAATCATAGTTTTACTTTTTATAAATCATAATTTTTATTAATGGCTCTTTTTCTAGCTAAACAAATGATTCGGAAACTCTATGATGATCTTCTTGACCTTTGTGAAAAAGAACTTCATCCGCGAGGGTTTCTCTTACAGGAGTTATCTTCTTCGTCCTATTTAGGTATTCCTAATATTGATTCTCGAGGTAATGTTTGGACCAAGGAAGGAATAGTTCCTTCCGATGAATTGGATTTTACTTATCAAATGGTTCAAATATTCTTGCCTAACACTACTTCTGATAATGTAAAGCTTAGATTAGAAGGCAGAACTATGCCCTTACAATTAATTCATGATTGGAAAAAACTAGAAGTTAGAATTTTTGAGATTGATCGAGGTAGTTGGGCGCTGGTTGCTTCTGATGCTTTTTATGCTAACCGAGCTTTGATTACCAAAATCTCTCATAGAAAGGGTTATTCTGTCGGAGAAAAGCCCCCCTTTCCAGTTCATGATTGTAAAATTGTTTTGCTTGAGAAAGGTCTTCTTAATGACACACTGCCCGTGATTAGATATCGCGGAGCTCTGGATCTGCATTCTTATGAAGAATTATTATCCTCTCATCAAGGCGGCTCAAAAAAACAAGATAAGATAATTATCGATTCCCTGCGTCAGAAAATTAAATCTTATGCTGATAATTTTGAAGTTATCCTAGATGGCTTTACGAGAAGAGAGCAATATTCTTTGGGCTTAGATCCGTTACGGACAATTAAAATTTAAAAAATTGTTTCTAAATGATTAACACTTTAATTTCGGCCCTATTCTATTTTAACATTTTCAAACCATTCCTGGTTGATGATTCTGTTTGGGATTTTATTGATGTCTTCTTTTTTTCCTTCTACGCGGAGATGCAAGATCATCTTTTTGTGGGTTTTGTCAATGTCTATATCTAATAGTTTATATTTATGGATTCCCGTCATGGCAATAACTTCTTTGATGTTAATTATCTTGTTAGTTTGAATTAATATTTTCTTCTGGTAAGAACCAATGCCGTATCTCTCCAAAAGCCTATCACTAATAACTACAATCCAGATTAAAACATATAATATCACGCCGATAATGTATTCTCCGATTCCGATGGTAAGTCCAAAGATGGCAAAGGCCCAAATGCTTGCTGCAGAAGTAAGACCAAAAATTTTATCATTGGTTTTTATCAAGGCACCGGCTCCAAGAAATCCAATACCCGTTACGATTGCTGACAGCAAAGGAATAGAATGTTCAAAGCCAAGAGCGACTGCGATAACTGCCAAACTGCAAGAACCGATAGCGACGAAAGTATATGTGCCAAAACCAATTGGTTTGTGAGCATATTGTCTTTCTATCCCGAAGAGAAATGAGAGGATAAAAGTAATTATAAATCGTAATACTGTCACCTTAAATTCCATGTTTTCTTTTTAGATTTTCAACTTTATAAATCTTGTTCAATAAAATTATTTAATGAATTAATGCATTTTACGCAAAAAATGTTTATAACGCTTGTTCTGTATTTTTCTCTTCGTAAACCCGATTATAGAAACATTTATAAGTAACTTCTTTCCCCAGAATAAAATCAATATGTGTGCTCAATTAAGATTGAGTGTGAACGAGGTGATCCCATAAGTGACAAAATTGCGATCGTATAAGGATTTAGTTCTTAATTCCCGTTGATCCTGCGGGAGATTGCTGCTATGGGAGTTCGATTAAGCCATGCAAGTCAGAGGGTCTCTTCGGAGACACAGGCTGAATGCTCAG
>CAYHVV010000012.1:0-18847 GCA_964360115.1 uncultured Methanosarcinales archaeon
ACTTTTAAAAGGTAAAATAGATACTAGAGAATATAATTCAGCTAAATAAGTACTACCTCCGTACCTGCTACCTTAGTTAAGGCAGGAATCTCTCATTTAACCCCACCATAATCCGGTTCTAGAATGGGCCAACAATTAACTTTAAAGGTTTATTTTTATCTTTATTACTGTTATCATCTTTTTTATCTTTATTATCTCTATAGTCAGGATCAATCTTATAATCGCCCGGTTCAAGTTTAATTTCAAAAGGCTTGATGTTATTTATGTTAGGAAGGTAATTATTCTCATTTAACTGTTCTTCAAGACCGGCATTTTCACGGAATAACTTTAAAGACTTAGTTTTAGAGTGTAGGCCGATAGTGTTAGCTGTCTCCATGGCATAAGATTCTACTTCCGTGGGATTCCACCACCTTCTACCGCAAGAAGTTTCTTCAGTCAATGTACAGACGGCTATAGGGATATTAAATAATAAACTAGCGATATCTTCACCTATCCTAAGATGAGCTTTATCTTTAAAAAATCCGATTTCAGCAGGCATATATTCCTGAGCTGGCCTGAATCGTACATACTGTAAAGTATGATTAAATTCGTGAGCTAAAGTATGTTCTGACTTTGGATCGTAAGTCATAACGTTCCCTACAGCGTAACCAAGAATCCTAGCAGTATCGCTGTTTTTATCCGCTTCAGCAGCGGCTTTAAAGGTAATGGTTTGATAAGAAAGAGTATTTAACATATCTAATTCGTTTTGTTTGAAAATGTTATAATTTATACCAACCAGCGGTTCAATTCTCCAAAAGAAATCAACCATTCCAGTATTAGTATTGACCTCGAAAAGCCCAGGCCCATACATGCTGTAATGTAACAACTCCAGAGGATCTCTTCCTCCAACGGTATTTTCAACGATAGAAGTACCCGTTTCAACAATCCTTAACGCTATACCAGGTAAAACCGGAACATCATACATCCCTATTTCCATACCCATATACTGAATTAATCCGGCGCCTATACATTGACCAGCTTCCTGGAGAACATTTCTTTTTTTTACGGCAGCAGTTATACTGCACAAGATCCCGTTTGAAACTACTGTCGTTCCAAGTACGGCTATCCGAGCAAGTGGATCGATTTCTTTGATATAACCAACAGGTAGTTCTTGCTGAGCATCGGCAGTTGAAGATAAAGTCAATGCTGAAGCTATCGCAACACTGCTGGAGAAGTTTAATGCCTTTTTAAGACTCATTTAGGTTTAAAGAGTGTTTTCAACGATTATTTAAACATTTAGGTATTATGTATAGAGCATTGCTAACTTAACCCAAATGCTTTTCCAAGAATCGTAGGAACCAGATCTTTGCCTAACAATAAAAATAAATATGCAATCAAGAAACTAGGCACAAAAGGTATGCCTTCTTTAATCTGGACGGAACTGATTTTCTGATTGTATAATTTTTCAAGATCATTCTTAGTCAAGGCTTTTTTCTTCAATAGTGTTTTGCCATGAACAACCACTTCTTCCGCCAGCCAATCGCCTTCCGTTAACGTTTTAGTATCCCGTTCGCTGATGAAACAACAGCTTTGGACAGCGACCAAAAATAAGAGAAGGTAATAGATAATCACCAGCAATGTCACGATCAAGAGCAGCGAGTTGACAAAAAAACCAGCACCTAAAAATAAAACAGAACCAAACCCCATCCCAAAATGGAATTTTTTATGATTACCGAGTAAGGAGCGCAGTTCCGGAAGAAGACAATTTCTTCGCTGGAAAGCAATAACGCCTAGCCAAATCATTCCATATAAGGCTCCCGAAAATAAAAGTAATAATAAAAACCACAACAGCGTAAAGCTTAGTTCAGTAAAAGGATAAGATATTCCTAAAGCTGCACCCATGCCCATTAAAAGTTTGCTGTCTCCGCCACCCCATTGATGAGTATAATAGAACAGTAAAGCCAGAAGATAAAAAGCAGCAAAGCCCAGGAGACCACTTACTATTACCTGCCAGCCGTCTTGAAACGAATAGATTCCCCTAACTCCTAAAGCTGCCACTATAAATCCATAGCTAAGCCAGTCAGGAACTTCTTTTGTGCGCAAGTCAGTATAAGATGCACAGATAAGAACAATCAAAACTAATGAGATTAATAAAACATCTATCATATCCGGAGATAAGCACATTAGGATATATTAATTTTTAGGTTATTCGGACTTAGTAAAAAAAAGTCGCCGCCATGGCCAAGAGGTTTGCGAGGCTAAACCTTTGCTTGCAAGTAGTTAAGAAAAAATTTCCTATGATTTACTGCTAGAAATTTTCCGAGCAAACGGCCAAGGCGACTGTTAGAGATTGTTCGTTTTACTCTTTAATCCTAATTCGTGTCCTAATTTTTTTTGTTTAACAGTAAGGTAACTGACATTTACTTCATTTGGATCAATCAGTATGGTTACGCGCTCAACAACCTTAATCCCAGCCATTTGCAATCCCCTGATTTTTCTGGGATTATTTGTGAGTAATCTTATTGAATCTACACCTAAATCATTGAGAATCTTTGCAGCGATGGTATAATCCCTGGCATCGTCTTTAAACCCCAGCTTAACGTTTGCTTCAACCGTATCCAAACCATGATCCTGATGATGATACGCAGCAATTTTATTGAATAATCCAATGCCTCTCCCTTCCTGCTGAAGATAAAGAAGAATGCCTCCTTCCCGTGCTATAATTTTCATGGATTGAGTCAATTGTTCTCCGCAATCACAACGTAAGGAAGTTAAAGCATCGCCAGTCACACATTGAGAATGAATACGTATAAGAGGAGTTTTCTTAATTTTTCCATTAATCAAAGCTAGATGTTCGCCATCAACATCTTTGTAGGCAATTACTGTGAATTGACCGTAGGAAGTAGGAAGATGTGCAAGTGGGCTTTTTTTAAGCGGAGACATGTGTTTGTAGAATTTTGTAACCAATTAAAAATGTTGCGGGACAATGTTTTATTGGTCAATCCAACCTAGCATTTCTTGGATATCTTTAGGCAGCTTGTCCAAGGTTCTTTTATTTTTAATCTGTAATGATCCAAAAGGTGTCTCAGTTTCCGCTCCCATTTTTTGAACATCTGCGAAATCATAAAGTTGTAATAAATAAAGCTGGCGTGGCAAAACATTTTTCCAAGGAACATTCGTAGATAAAGTTGATGATTCTACTTCTTGTAAGGATCTTACTAATCCTTCTCGCGCATCTAGCCGATAAAATAAATTAGCAACCATTGAACCGTTAACAATTAATGCCTCTCTGCTACCTCTAATTTTATAGATGAAATCACGTTGTGTTTCTGTTAAGCGTTCGTACGTTGCAGGCAAAGCCAGTTCAAAATATAAATGAGTAGAATTAATCTTGCTCTTTTTTGAGTAACTATTTGCGCTGACAAGATAACCTTTATCTCTGTTTACCCACACATTAAATTCCTCAGTGTTATCCTTGCCCCACGTTGTTGCTTTAAAATCATGAGTATAAACCAGTTCAAAGCCTTGTTTTTGAAGAATATTCAGAAAATAATCCCGGCTCATGTTAAAAAAAGTATCCCCTTCCCATTCAGCTTTATCTGTCTTCATCTGATTGTATTCGAATACTAACGCCAATTCAATCTCTGGATTAAGCTGATTTCTGCCAACACCGGCTGCGCTTTCCGCCGCAGTTACTGGATCTTCACCTGCAGCAAGAGAAATAGCCAAGCGTTGAGTTAAATCTGCTTCTGATTGTTTTTTAACCATGATTGTTTACTCTAAAGATTTATTTATAATCTTTTTGCTTAAATATTGATGAAAAGTATTTCTCCAAAACATTTATATACAAAATTTAACTTATCAGTATAAAAGAAGGTGGATTACTATGACTCATAAACCAGAAAATGAACATTTACCCCATAGTTTGATTGTTGATTTAAAACACGACGTTGAAGCATTAAAGAAAAGTTTATCCAATCCAGACACTAAAGCACATGAACTTATTCTAGAAATTGAAAGCATGAAAGATGCAGTGCATCAATTAAATGCTATATTTGATAAGGCTCTTAAAGAGATGAAAGATGAAGATATCACTAAAACCATTCATGCTATTACTGAAAAATTAAATGCTGTAGCTAACCAAAATGAAACTATCGCTCAAGGCATGGTTGCTCTATCTGATAAGTTAGATAATTTTATGGGCCGCCAAATGAGCCGGCCAGCTACGCCTAGCATGTCACCAGTTCAACACACCATGGGCGCACCCATGACTGTAGGAAGGATGGCTCCGAGACCGGAAATGAATATGCCTTCGGAACCGGTAGGATTTCCGCCGCCCCCACCCGGTCCAGCAAATAGAAAAAGAGTCGGTTTGTTCTGATAGACCATGAGTTCTCTTCACGCCATACAATTGCTCACTGCCGCTGCAAGGCTGGCACGAGATGAAAAAGAATCTTTTTCTAAAGAAGATATCAATAAAAAACTGCAAGATATCAAATATTTATCATCACAAAAGAAAGTTCCGCGGCTGAGTCTCAGAAAAGACATTATCCATCTAGAAAACCAACTGCAAGGGGTGTTAGGACTCGAAGAAAGATTTACACGACAAAAAGATAAAGAATCCATCACTGTCGCTTCATTAAAACAACAAATAACCGCATTAAAAAATAAGATTAAAGCGGTCGATGAGTTGGACTTAGATAAAAAGGTCGATCATCTTTCTTTTTTATTAGGAGAACATCTGGCAAGGGGGGAAATAGCAGGAGAAGTGGCATTGACGGAACAAATTTCTGCGCCGCCAGTACAGCCTGAGCCGGAACCACAAAACTATTTTGAAAATGAAAAACATGAAGCAGGTATAGACGCAGGCAAGAAAATGGTTCTGCTTCAAAAAAGATTAGAAGCATTGAAACAGGAATTGGAATTACACCGTGAATTAGAAACGAAGAAACCAAAAGAGATGCACGAGATTGAAAAGAAAATAAAAGTATTTGAAGAGAGATTACAGAATTATTATGAACATCATCCGGAAGCTATTTTGCATGAAGTGGGAACAGTGGAAGTACCTGCACAGATAGAAGTCAGACATAAGATGTTATTTCCAAAGACTGAACTGAAAGAAGAAGAGAAAGCAGAAGTCGAAGAAGAGAGAAAAGAAAGTCAAAAAGAATTGCCTTTGCCACCTCCGCCGAGAATGGGAAGGAAAGAGTAGGACCTAGTTATTTTATATATTATTAAGTAAGGTCAAAGAAGGGATAGGTTATATTATACATTAAGGAGAGAGGCGATTAAACATGAGAGATGATAGTTTCGGATTAAATAAGTTTTTTATGTTGATGTCATCTATTCTGATAATCTCTTTATTTTTAATAAGCTGTACTCCTAAACTTTCTGACGAAGAAGTTATCACCGCCCTGCAAAATTTATCTGAAGAAGAAGTCGATGCAATTGTTGCTGATGATTCTGCTTTAGCCGGTCAAGCCTCTGCGAGATTAGGAGCAAGCAAAGCCAATTTAGTTTATCAATCAATTGATAAGAAAAAAGAAACATCTTGTTCTGAAACAGATAACGGCCAAAATATCTTTGTAAAAGGAACCGCAACTGCAATATATGGTAAAGGTTCAATCAAACAGGAAGATAAATGTTTTCTAGGGGGGAATAGTGTTTATGGTGTTACGGAATATTACTGTTACCAGAATGTTCTTATAACCAGCAATCTATTTTGCCCGGAAGGATATGAATGTAATGACGGCGCTTGTAAACAATCACTTAACGTAAAGATTCCATGTAATCTGCAAGCTGACAACACCATGGACATAACTAAAGTGATCAGCGCCATTCCAAATCAAAAAAATAAAAACACTACTATCTGTTTTGCGCCGGGCGATTACAAACAAAACATCAAAATCTCTGATAAAATCAATCTTATTCTGAAAGCAGAGGGCATAGTTAATTTTATCGAGCCAGACGCTACTGTTTCGACCAAAGTAGCGTATTATGGTGCTGCCCTTGAAATATTGAATTCAAATAACATCGTTCTGGACGGAATATCCATCATCAATAACCATGTTTACGATTATTGGTATATAAATAATGTAGGCCATATGGTCACCATTGCTCTCCATTTAAACAATGCCATTAATATTGTTGGCAAGAATGTTAAAATTAAAGTAAGTGGAAAAGCTGCAGTATCTGCTGTAAAATCAACTCTAAATATACTGAATTCGAAAATTTCAGGGTTATATTTTTTTTACTCAGCATCTAATTCAGCTATTTATTCTGAGAACACTTCCTTTCAACACATACCTGGAGATGGACATCCTAATTTCTGGCCAGTATATTCCGATTTGACATTTAAAGATTCAACCTTTATATTCGAAACGGATGCAATATTTCTCTCAGGTTACAACGATCCGCAAAAAAACAAAATTATCGTAGAAAACCCCACAGTTATTGGTGTTAATGGTAAAAAGATGACGGCTCTTATTAATCAGCACCCTAATCTTAATGGACTGGTTCTTTACTGGCTGGGGGAGTTGCCAGAATTATATGTTAACCCGATAGGGCATTATTTTGGTGATTTCTATTTTGATCCCTTCAAAGATCCAAACACCTGGTATGCTGTTGGTCCTTCCGGATATGTGAAGCTATGTAAATCTGGCTCTCCTAATACGGTTGGTTCTGGACTAGTTAAATGCATAGAATGCCAAACTCCGCAAGTCTCAATCAACGGTCCAGGTAAATATTCTGAAGCTTTCAGCACAACTGAAGAATATCAAAATTATCTTAAAGAAGAATGTAAAAGTTTTGAAGAGAATCCGCCACAAGTATAGCAAACGACACAATAATTTATACACTATGTCGTTTGCTTATTAGTAATAGACAAACAAAATGTATTGAAATATTTATCTATTACTATATCTTCTATCCAATAATTGACGAGAATCTTACGAAAAGAAATGTTGTAGAAGGTTTGTAATAGTCAAAGAAAATATTTAGTGAGGAAAACTATTATTATTTATTGTTAAATCAACTAATCCCATTTGTTATCTGCATCGTTGTCAATCTTTTCTAAAACCAAATTACCTTGCGAATCATAGATCTTTTTAATGATCCTATCGGTTTTTCCATCTTCATCTTTATCGTAAAGAATCAATTCCTGAATAATTCTCCCGGATTTATTAAATAGAAATTCCGTTCGATCAAAATTTCCATCGAAGTTTGAATCATGTGAAATCTTTAATATCTCCTTGTAAACTACGCCATCGTTACCATCGGGATCAAAACCGGCTGTGTAATCTGCAGTTACTATTACACTTCTTATATCGGCCACACCATCATCATTTTCATCACCGAAGTAAATGACGTGCCCGTCATCCAGAAGGAAGTATATTTCTTCATAATTTCCGTCGGAATCCGAATCATACTTGTCTTGAATGATTTTTCCGCCAAAATATTCATGAACTCCTGTCTTTCTGCCTTCTTTAACCACCCACTTTACCAAGCGGCCGGGAGAATTATAAACAAACGTTTCTTCTCGTTCATAAGTCCCATCAGCGTTAGAATCAATTAGTTTTGTTAAACTATTATTATGGTCATCTTTAGTTTCTTTTATTATCTGGTCAACCTTACCGTCATCATTATAATCAAACTCACAGATAGTGGTATTCAGTTCACCGGAAACATAATAACAATTAACACTTTCAAAGACAGGAAGCTGAATTGCTGTAGGAGTTTTATTTGCTAAGTTACAGCAAGAAAATGAACCTAACGCCAAAGCAGCGATACTAACATATTTTTCTAATGAATTCATATTAACACCCAGAAACTTTTTTAAAAAGTTTCATCAAAATTAATGGCGTGCGTTCACTACGCTCACTTAGCCATACCTTACTCATACATCTTTCCCCAGAACCTTTTACAAAAAGGTTCATCAAAATAAATGCTAAAGCATACCTTACTCATACATCTTTCCCCATGATAGTCCTTCTGCCGTTCTCTTTAGCGCGCTTAGCAGCATCTAAAATTAATTGTTTTACTTTTTCATCTAAGGTCTCCATAAAATCGCCGGACAGATTATCTAAGCCTAAGCCAGATTCCTTTAATATCTCTTTAACTTGCGTCCGCACCACTAAATTAGTCATAAAGAGATAAGAGTCTATTTTTATATAAAAGTTGCGATATTTTGATGCAATTCGCTTTCCGAACGAGCTGGCGGAGAAAGCAGACTCTAATTTATTTATGTAATTCTCGATTTTCCATTCTTCACCCACCAGCATATTTCGCAACTACTGCATTTCTTTCTTCTGTCCGCTCTTTGATTAACTTCTGGGTCAGCGGGCTATATTCAATGAGATCATACTTATTCCACGTTTTCTCGACTCGTTCTGCCTGTTGGTGTAAATCTTCATCATACTTAATTTTTCCATTGTCTACAACCTTAACCATCAGCGGTTTGCCGCATATTTTTTCTGATTCCTGGGCAACGATTAATTTGCTATCTTGCTCATAAATTCTTATTCTTCCCGGGATAGATTCTTTACCGGGGCTGTCAGAAAATTTCAAGGAAGCTTCTAATTTACCATCGTATTCAGTAGCGCTTCTTTTGTAAACTAAAGAAGCAGCATCTCTGGTGCAGCCTTGTCTAAAATAACCGCCTGCTCCTACAATAATATTATCAGGATTAAATCCAGCCCGAGCATATCTTTGTTTTGTTTCTCTGGCTTTAGCTGGAGTATATCCATCTTCGACTACCATTTTGGTTTCTGTTATTCCAGCAGCCAGAGTCATTTTTTTCCAATAAATACATTGAGCAGCAACATCACCTGAATCAAATCTTGGCATGATCACTTTTTCCGTGTCTTGATATTCCTGCACCAATTTGAGAATGGCGGGCAGACCGGAGTACAGAGTATTAATGACATCCGGAAGCAAGGCGCTGCGCTGATTGGCTGTCACAAAATCGCGGAAAGCTTTTTCCTGCGTTTCTTCCAGACTAATTCCTTCTCGTTGATAAGCCATGATGAATTCATGACCGATAGTTCCAATATCTTTGAAATATTCAGGAAACAACAGCACCGCCTGATCATCAGAAGTCAAACTAAATTTTCCTCCAACGTATAATGCCAGCATTAAGGTGACATGGTTATTTTCATTTTCATCTGCGCGCAGACCAAATTCTGCAAATTGCTGGCCGACTTCTTCCTTCATCAGCCTAGCTTTCGTAGCTTGGATGATGGGAGCATATATTCCTTCCAGATGCGGTTCGAGATGGCTCACTAATGCACCTTTTCCTTCTACACTCATAATCGGCACATGCTTTCCGTCTTTTGCGAGAAAAGTTTGTCCCCCCGGCAGAGCGTAAATATCAACAGGCATCTGCCCCTGATTGCGCAAGACTGCTTCCCAGGCATATTGAGGAAATTTTGCAACTACTGCTGTTGAAGTAAAGAATTTTTTTGCTTTTTCTATCTCTTTTTTAGTTATAGGATTAGCAAACCAAGGATAAAGCATCTTTTCTAATCCAGCCATAATGTAACGACCATTCATATTTTCTTCTTTCAATGCTTTTCTGGCAACAAGAGTATAAACAGCAGCCCGTTCTGAGAAAATAGCACTGGAACCGCTCATGGTTCTTTTATACGTATCAGTTGCCGCAACTCGATTTACCGGCTGCAGCCTCTTCCACAATTCTCGCTGCTCTTCCGTTTTTGCAAGTGGTAATTTATTCATTTTTTTTCAATCCATACAAGTTTTGCCCTAACCGGATAATCTTATCTCGATTCTGTAAGACGTCAAGCCATTCTCGCGGAAAAATTAAGCCATGCTTTGCTCCAGCGAGAGCGCCGTACATAGCACCAGTGGTATCACAATCCCCACCATAATTAACGGTTTCAATCAACCCTTCCACTGGCTTGTCCAAATATTTCTGGAACATAAACAGCGCAAAGGGATAAGATTGAAAGACATTGCTGGAACTTCCTAATACTTTATGCGCTTCTGCATCGCCTGCATCTTTATGTTCGACAATCCATTCCAATCTTGAGGTAAGGCTTCCTTTACCATGCAGATAAAATTCTGCAGTAACTGGTTTTTCATATTTTCTGCTCACGGAAACTATCGAATCAAGAAATTCATCCCTGCTTACTCCTTGCAATAATGAATAGACTGCATGCGCCTGCACCACTCCGCTAACAACAGAACGAGGATCAAGATGAGTTACTTTGCCAACTGCTTCAGCAAATTCTAATCCGCCTTCATATTTTCCAGTTGCATCCATGTATAATCCTACTGGAGACATTTTCATAACAGGAGCATTTCCTGGACCGCCGATGACGCCAGATTCATAGGCTGATCTTCCAGCCAGAATATTCTTGAACCCCAAAATAGTGGTTTGGCCAAAACCGCCAAGTACAGAACCATCCGGACGTATTCTTTGCGTGTACTCTGCCACTTGTCTACGTGCTACTTCTTCAAGATCAAAACCTTTAGCAACTAATGCTTCTGCCAAAGCCAGTGTTAAAATGGTATCATCTGTATATTCTCCTTTCTTAAAATCACGCGTATACGATTTTAATTTTCCAAATTCATCAGCTTTTAATTCCCTGCCTTCCGAGTCTCTGACGATAACCGGGTCAATAAAATCAATTACTCTACCAACATATTTCTTAATTTGTTGAGCTTTCATTCCTTCAACAGGCATGCCTAAAGCATCACCTATTGCGCACCCCAATAAGGTTGCGATATAACAATCTTGTTTGTGATCTTTCATTTGAAATATACCTCCGTTATTTTTTGTAATTTATTTTTCCAAAATATGAATTTTTTCTTCATCATAACTTTCAGGATCATATACATTAGCGCCAAGGGAAGCAGCAATTGTTTGTTCCCCGAATTCTTTTCTGAATCGATCTACTAAACCCCTGCTTTCCAGATAAATAACTACTGGCTCTGGAACTAAAAGCTTCCAATGCTCGTCTCTCGCTATCTTCAAACGCACTTCTGTTGCCTTGATCTTTATATGCTGTTCTGGTGAAATAAGATCAGTGGGATGAATGATGGAGTAAGTATCTTTAAGCAGCTCAGAAACATACGCATTTCCGGATACAAAATGATTTAAGGAACCGAAATTTTCTTTCACATATTCCTTCCATTTTTTCCCGTCGCTGTGTTCTGAAATGTGGCCAAAATCGGGCACAGGGATTAATTCATAATTGGAAAACCGCGGAGAGAGATATGCTTGAATCATTCCTGCTGATTCCTCTGCAGTAAAAGGATTTCTTAGATTGTATTTGTTAGAGCTGCCTAAACCGATAACCAGATGATCGGCATTTTCCCAGACAGCATCCAGCATTAACGCTCCGCCGTTATGCAGCGGCTTAAATCTTCCGACGACTCCGATTTTTCCTGAGATTTTTATCATCATTCAAACCCCTTACTTTTTAGATAATACTTAATTATCTTTTCGTGGTCAAATGCAAAACTATTTTTTCCTAGTAAATCCATTAACTCCAGGGTAGCATACAGCCCCACTTCTTTCGCATCAGAACCTGCTTTTAATAACCCATATCCTTTAGCAACATACACGACGGTAACCATGTGAGTTCGTGGATCTCTATCGGGATCGGAAAGAACACACAATGGGCGTTCTCCGTCATCAATTATCACTTCTAAATTAGTTTCTTCTCGTGCTTCTTTTTTGGCATTGTCCTCAAGAGAGATTCCTTTTTCTGCGTGGCCGCCAGGCAAAGCCAAGCCGTAAGGCGGATTTTTTCTAGCTATTAATACAATCCCTTCTTTTTCCTGATTACGATATTCTATGATTATGTCTGTGGAAATCGAAGGCATATTTGTCCTGTAATTGTTGGTCCTGTAATTGTTGGTCATGTTTTTCCTCCTAAATTTGAAAAATCAAAATTGCAAAGATACTGGAGCTATCGCCGGGGAAATTATCTTCGCTTTTTGAAGCGCAATCTTGTGTCTCCTGAAGTAATCATCAACTACGTAATCAACAGCAGTAAATTTGGGCTTGCCAAACTTTTTGACGTATAAGCCCATATCTCTTTCGATCAGAGATTTTACGGCACTGTGCCTGCGTAATTCGCAGTCAGTTAATCCTTGTTCTGCGCCGCAGGAGAGCAGTTCAACTAAATCATAACTGTATCCTAAATCTCCAAAATCGGTTTGTCCAGGTTCCAGCCCAGCAGTAGGTTCCCTGTTGGCAAGATTGCCGAAGCCTAAGTATGTAGCCATTTCTCGCACTAAACGTTTAGACAAACCGCCGATTGGACTGAGATGTACTGCTCCATCCCCAAATAAAGTATAATATCCTATCCCAAAATCTTCGTCCTTGTTCCCGGTTCCAGCTACGAGTTTATTTTCAAGTGCTGCAGCAGTAGACAAAATATTCGCCCTGATTCGAGACATAAGATTTCCTTTATGATAAATACTTTGAGCGACAGCAGGAGTTGCAGATATATGGGCCTGAGTAATTCCGTCTATGGGAATCACTTCATAACGAATGCCCAATCTGTTCGCAACAGAAATTCCATCCCGTGCATCTTCTGGCTTATTGGTACTTGAAGGAAGTATATAGCCTACCAGTTCCAATACAGTATTGTTTGCCGCATTATATTCCCGAAAGCTACGGTTGATGATGGCTGCGCTGGAAGTTGAATCGACACCGCCAGATAATCCCATAACACACCCTATCTTTCCTTTCTCAACAAGATTCCGTATGACAAAATCGCCAATTTCCGTTCTTACTTTTTCCGCATCCATATAAGGTAATTTTATTTCTTTTTCCATTTTTTATCTCCCTAAATATATTTTAAAACCTCATCTGTTCTTATTAATTTTGCACCTTCCTTCTTCCATGAATCCAGCACTGCTTCCAAGGACAATCCAGGTAATTCCTTTATTGCATCAGTAGGAACATAGACCTGAAGACCGCGTTGTAAAAGCCCCTTCACCGCAAAATCTACACAGACATTTGTTGCTACCCCATAGACGATTGCTCTTCGCGGGTTTAATACATTGAGTACCTTTTCCGTATGTGGAGCTCCAGTTGCGTGGAAGGCATCAAACTCGTCTTTGTAAATCACAATATCGAGGTGTTCTTTTACTTTTGCTGGGTTAAAATCAGTATCTCTCCAGTCAATGATATAAGGTTTTACTGGTTTGGTAGCGTCAATAAATTCTGCGCCTTTGGTTCCAGACAGGCAATGGAAGGGAAAAGTGGTCTTGAAATCTGGCGTTGCTGATAGTTCTCGTGATTCCGGCGTATGCCAATCCGCAGTATTGACAATATATATATTATTATGAGCAGCAAGCATAGTTAGATATCCCAAATTTGTTTCTATGGCCGCTGCTCCGGGAATGGATAATTTCCCGTCTGGTTTCATGAAATCATATTGCGTATCAACGTTCCAAAATATTGGTTTTATCATTTTTTATTTTTCACCCGTCTTTTTATTTGATCCGAAAGCGAGTTCAAATCATAGACTAGTTCAAGTTCAGGATTTGCTAGCGACGTTTGAATTTCTACATCCCGTCTTCTTGCATATTCTGGATGTATACCGATGAATATCGGTTTGTCTCGCGTTAAATAAACACCTAATTCAAAAAGAGTTATAGGACATACCGTTTCTTTTGGAAACCAGAATGAAATAGCATCGGCTTTTATTAAATGGCAGTATTCCCATTCGATTTGTTCTTGTGCAGATTTTTGATAAGGTATAGGAAAATTAGTTCTTCGCGGATTTAATAAAACTAAATCTGTATCTCTCAATAAATCAGTTAAATCTGCTTGCCAATCTGGACAACCCGTTATACCTCCAGCTAAGAAAAGACTTCTTTCTTTCCCTTGATATTCTGTCGGAGCTTCAACATATTTCATTTTTATTCCCCTTTGTGTTTTTGTTACACTTACTGTGTTATTAAAAAAGGGAACAGTTATCGCAACTGCTCCCCTTCAGTTAGTGTAAATGTAACACTTATATATAAAGTTTATGTAACATTATCGTTGAGTTCAGAAATTACTTCTTTTTTCTTAAAAAAGAATACAGCTGGGCCGGCCGATGCGCGCCTTCCATTTTTTGTTTCTTGAGACCCTTAAGAATATGCAGTTCCATTATTTTCTTGCGGAAATTACGCTTATCTAATTCTTTGTTGAGAATTATTTCATAAGCCTTTTGCAGTTCACTTAAGGTAAATTCTTCCGACATAAGCTGAAAGGCAAAATCACTTTCTAAAACTTTTTTTCGCAGGCGGCTGATGGCGTATTCAATTACATCCTTATGATCAAAAGCTAAAGGGGGTAATTTGTACACGGACTTCCAAATTAATTTGCTGCCCGTCTGGAAGTCAATTTTTTGTGAATCAACCAGGCCGTAATATACAACAGAGATAGTTCTTATTCTCGTGTCTCGTTTTAAATTTTGGCCGAAAGTGTACAATTGCTCTAAAAAAACAACATCGGGATTAATGCCACCTTTTAATTTTAAAGCCATTCTGGCAGTTTCTTCTATCGGCTCTTCATAGCGCACGAATCTTCCCGGTAAAGCAAATTTTCCCGAGTACGGTTCTTCTGCACGCTGGATTAAACCTACCTGCAAATCATTATCTTTTATGGTAAACAAAACAACATCTACGGCAACCCCTGGCATTTTGTATTTGATGAAATCATCCTCTCGTGCTGACATTGTGTGTACTATACAATAAGAATGTTTATAAATTTTCTCTTCATTAGAAAAATTATGGATAACTGTATCTTTTGTAAAATCGGAAAAGGAGAAATACCTGCACATAAAGTGTATGAGGATTCTAAAGTTTTAGCGTTCTTGGATGTCAAACCGCATGCAAAAGGACATACGGTAGTTATTCCTAAAGCACACGGAGTGACAGTATTTGATTTTAAGGATTCTCAGTTACAGGAACTTATTGTTGCAATTAGAAAAACCATGGACAAGATACAGAAAGCATTACAGCCGGATGGATTTAATGTTGGTTGGAACCATCATTCTGCTGCAGGACAAGTTGTGCCGCATTTGCACGTTCATATTATGCCCAGATATTTAGGTGATGGCGGCGGGAGTATGCATTCTATCGTCAAGAATCATGGAAATATGACCGTAGAAGAAGTAGGGAGAATGTTTAAGTGAAATGGGGGTTGAAAAAATGAGAACAGAAATTATGGTGTTAGGATTAGCTGGAATGTTAGGAGTAGGATGTGAGAACAGAGATGTTTCCAGCGTTAGTGAAAATGTAAACTTAACCAAACCAGAAGGATGTGAAATAGAAAAAGACATACGCCACTATGAAAGTGCTTACGGCTTTTGCAATTATCAAGTTATTTGCGGCAATTCTAAAAATAATAAGCTTACATTATATGAAAGAACTTGCACCGCTGAAGGATGGAAAAAAATAGAATTAAGGTGATTTGTCCCAGCTATAATGTAGAAACCTTTTTATAACAACCCTATTCTTTTAAGCTTCAAACGGCGGTGTAGCTAAGCCTGGTTCCTTCGCGGCCAATTCCGATTTGGCGTTCGGGAGCTATCGTTCGCTACGCTCGATAACAATAAACGGCGGTGTAGCTAAGCCTGGTTATAGCGTGACGCTCATAATGATCATGAGCAATGAGGCTTTATGCCGATGACTAGCATTGAGTCACGTCAAGGTCGGGAGTTCAAATGCCTGCTACACTAGGCGAACGTATTCAAGTAGGGTACTCTTTCAGAGACCCCACGACATAGCCTACTAGTGTACGGGGTTGAAAGTCTCCCCACCGCCAGTTTTTTTTACAAATGGTCCACACAGCAACAGAAAAAGATAAGTACTGCTGCCCTAAATGCAAGTCCTGTCATGTTGATTTCTATAAATATAAAGAGAAGAAATATCAATCTTGTTTAGATTGCGGATTTGAAGAGAAAACTGATAAATTTTAAGACAAAGTCAATAGTTGACTTATGGTATGCCGCATTTGGAAACCTAAATCCTTTCTCGTAAAGCACTTTTCTTTAGAGATCTTTGCTTCAAACTCTTGTAATCTTTGAAAAAGGTATTCTTCACCTAAAATCCTCATCTTAATTATCCGCCCAAGTAACCCTTATAGAAAACATCACGAACTTCTACTTTCAAATCACGAACCATTTTCTCAAAAGAGGCCTGATCAAAACCTTTGTTAGATAAAGAAGATCTAGTCATGGTAGTACGGATTTTATTTTCTACCATAGTAGTGACTTTGCTGAACATTTCTGCGGTATTTTTATGTCCGCCTTTGAGAATCTCACTTTCCAATACAGGTTTACGTTCTTGTAATACGGTTGTAAAAACCTTTACTACTTCTTCTTTATAGGTAGTATCGCCTACAAAGTTAGGCTGATGCTCACTGCGAGATTTGATCTTGGTATTGGCCCGGCCATAAGAACGGTATAAAGCCATCTCCAGCTCTTTGACAAAATCTTGCGTAATCATAATGAATGAGAAGAGGAAGGAGTATTTAAGTTTTATGAGAAGAGAGTAGAGAATGATAAATTACACATACATTTAAAAATAACCCGTTTTCTTTCCAATGTATGGTATTAGAAAAAATCATAAGATCAGCAAAAATTATCAACACTAGTCCAGGAATCTATGCAGGTCTTTTTTGCGCGGGAATGTCTTTAGCAGCAGCAGCATATTCTGATGAAAATAATACTGCCTTATTTGCATTTGCGGGAACATTAACAGCTCTGAGTGCTTGGGGAGCAGTTAGAGAACACAAAGAATACCAGAAAGTAGCCAACTACTGTGAACAGCGTGGATTTGACAGATGGATTATGGTTTATGAAGAATCTAGAAATAAAGCAGAAATCTATGCTTCCAGTGAAAATAGGGTCCCAGAATTCAATCTGGCACGAAAAGATTATAGAGTTTAGTTTAAAGCAAGAATTAATTCTAACAGAAATATTTAAATAACAAACGAAAGGTAAGCTAGTTTATGCCGCGGTGGCACAACCCGGTACTGCGCAAATTTCTGTAAATGAAAGCGTAAGCCTGGAATAACTTTCCAAGAAAGTACCGCACAGCTTGTTTCCGCAAGGATATCCCGGTTCAAAAGCAAGTGTCACGTCACAAGAAAACTGAAGAAAATCAGTTTTCTGTGCAGAAATGTGATATTTTTCGCATTTCTTGCACTTGAGAGGCGGAGCGACTGCGCTCATTGCATTCGCTTAGCCACTTAAAACTAATCGTGACAACTGATGAAAGTCCGGGCCGCGGCGCTTTTTATTTTTAGGTTATATCTCCCACTCATAATCCCCATAAGAATCTAAACTTTTAACCTCAACATATAATTTCATCAATTTTTTTAATTTTTTTAACTTAGAACTATCTTTCTTCTCTAACAAGGGAGCTAGTTTATTTAACTCTAGAACTTCTTTTTCAATATATTCTATCTCCCAATAAGTATCCCTAGTGTCCCGTTTTAGATCTTTTTTTACTTCAGCCAAAAAGGTTTCTGCTTTCTTTAGAAGTAGTCCAAAATAAGTAGGCATTAAAATATCAAAAGGATTATCAACCTGCTTAACCTTTCTTAGAAGAGAATATTCACCTGATTCTATACGTCCACCATACATATTGTTTTCTGTGAACACTCCTTCATTTACAAAACCCAATTTTTTTAAATTGAAATTAGTAGGGATACCTATCTTTTGACCTTCTTTAAAGATACTGTGACTTATCATATCACAATCATAACTTACAAAAAAACCTCCTAGTCTCATTAACTTTATCATTCTTGCCATATAATAAGGTTCATGTAAAGGACCAGCGCCTTTAGAAAAATAAATATCATACCCTTCATTTAATTCAGGCGGGTTAAATTTAAGAGCATCTCTTTTGTGATGATAGACTAACTCTCTAGGGCGATTCTGATAAGTAAAAGTTACAACTGCAAGATTCTCTGAAACCTTTTTACATTTTCTTACTTTACCATCACTTTTAATATCATCTTTAATCATTCTGTTCAATTGTTGATCAAATGTACCAAAGATGTCATCCCCAAGATCCACAAAAACATATTTTTTACCTTGTGTTTTAATTAACGGATCGGCAATATCGTAAGCTGATCCGGGATAATAAACAACTAAATCTTTCCTTTCAGGATTAACAACGTCTACGATCAGTTTTTCTAAGGCCATTTTTATGGATGTTTAAACCATTTTATTTAAATCCTCTCGTTATTACTCTTATTTTATGATAAAAATTTTCAAGATAGAAAAACAGGGGATGGTATATTATTTCTAGTTGAATAAGTAAAGAGAATCTTCCTTTTGTTCGGTGAGATTTAAATTTCGTTTTTTGGTTCTAGTTGTAAGTGCTTTTTTATAAACATTCCTCTCTTTGTTTACCTACAAAATCTACAAGCTTATTTTAGAAAAAAAAGTAAGAATTTGTTTACTTAATAAACAAAATAAATTTTTTCAGCAATATCTGAGAACTTTACTTTTTTCCAAGATAAGTTAATTTGATATGTTCAGGAGTTACCTCTAGCAACTTAAACTTTTCATGATCAAATTCAAATTCCTCTACTGTCGTTGGATAAAAAACATTTACTGCCCATTCTGAATGTCTTGATAACACAAAAGTTTTTTCATTATTCATTCCATTATATCTTAGATAACTATCTGAAAGGCCGCCACTGGGATATGAATAAATTTCTCCAACTGCTACTTCAAAATCTTTAGGATAACCATTTAAATTCTGAGAACAGCCAATAACTAAGGAGGCTAAACTAACTACTAAAAAATTTCTTTCATTCACTTTCTTTACAACCCAACTTTGACACTTCTTCTATTATTTTGAGGGAAAATAGTATTTGACAGTT